>NZ_JBEOPO010000008.1:0-133879 GCF_040310145.1 Shewanella sp. S1-49-MNA-CIBAN-0167
CATAGCAAATCTCACTTCTAGTCTTGATTTATACTATAAGAATAGGCCAAAACTGACTCAGATGCATAGGCATGTTATTTAATAATGTTAAGTACTTATATTATCGAACAGGAATAAACATGTCACATTTAACGATTGTAGCCAACATTAAAGCAAAAGCGGACAAAATTGAGTTAGTAAAAACTGAATTACTGAAGCTGATTGAAGTCACACGCGCTGAAGAAGGGTGTATTAATTATGACTTACACCGAGACAATGAAAACTCAGCCCACTTTATGTTTTATGAGACTTGGCAGACCCGTGAATTATGGCGTGTGCATATGGAAAATCAGCATTTAGCCGATTTTGTGGCTGCAACCCAGGATGCTGTCGATGAATTTATTTTGAATGAAATGACCGTTATCGGCTAGTTGTATTCGAGTTGGCCATTCAATTGAGTGGCATCCTAAAGCAGAACATAGAATGTTCTGCTTTTTTGTCGATTTTTTTTAGCATCTTATGAGACACTCAAGTGATGAATCGCTTTAAAGATTAGGATAAGTGGCAAGATGGAAATCAGATTTACGCAGTTGCAGTGCCGTTCATCGAGTGTCACTGTCGACATTGATCAATGGGTGATTGAACCACAACAATCTTGGGGTGTATTTAGCACCGAAGGTGATGTCGGCGCGTTGCTTGGCCAGTTATTAACTCGGCAAATTGATGCGCCGATCTTAACATATAGTGGCGATATTACCGGTGTCGCGCCATCTTGTGTGGCATTAGTGTCATTGCTTGAACAGCAATCATTGCTTGAAGATATTTTAGAGCAAGATGACAGTGAGTCACTGGGATATACCGATCCTAAAACGACCGTATTTGGGGTTATTTTTAGTCAATGCCATGACAATGGTTTAACCCATCAATTGCTGCAGCAATTAGATTTGACTCATTTAAGCTTAAGTCCTTTTACTCAATTGTCTACGGGTGAAGGTCGTAGAGTTATGCTTGCCCGTGCTGTCGCAACCCAAGTGCCATTTTTAGTGCTCGACGAACCTTATGCAGGGCTTGATGTTGCGCACAGACAGACTCTTACTGAATATTTACAGCAATTATCACAAACGATACAAATGCTGGTGATTGTGTCGCGTGAAGAAGATATGCCTAAATGGATTGAGCATGTTGCCCTGTTTAGTCATGGCACATTAGACAGCGTAATGACCAAGTCTGAGTGGGATAATCATCCGCTTATTGCTCAATTAACCGCGCAATCTGGGCAACAAAGTAATGACATGCTGGCGCTCATTCGCCGTCATCATCACAAATCGACATTTTTAAATCCAGTTTTTCAATTACACAATGGCCGAGTTGCTTACAGCGACAAAGTGATTTTTTCGGGTGTTAACTGGCGTATCGATAATGGCGTGCATTGGCAAGTAAAAGGCCCTAATGGCTGCGGTAAAAGTACTCTGCTGGGGCTTATTTTCGGCGACCATCCTCAATGCTACAGCAACGACATTGATATTTTTGGTAAAAAAAGAGGTTCCGGCGAGAGCATCTGGGAGATAAAAAAACACATCGGTATGGTGTCATCTGCCTTACATTTACAGTATCGGGTTAATTGCAGTGCACTTGATGTGATTGTATCGGGCTTTTATGACTCCATTGGTTTGTATCAACAACCGTCGAAACAACAAGTGGCCATCGCAACAGAATGGTTGGCGATTTTACACATGAGCCATTTGAGTAAATCCGCTTTTCGACAATTAGAGTATGGCCAGCAACGGTTATTACTCATTGCCCGCGCCATTGTGAAACAACCCACCTTATTGATCCTCGACGAGCCTTATCAAGGCTTAGATTATCTGGGGCGTAGATTGATTAAAAACGCCCTTGAACTCATTGCGAAAGAGCATTTAAGTCAATTGTTGTATGTGTCACATTATCAAGAGGATAGCCTCGATAGTATTAAGCACTTTATTGAGTTTATCGTCGATAAACACCAAGGTGGTTATCGTACAGTGGTGACTGAAGCTTAATGCTTTATGGCTAAGAGGTTAACGTTAATCAGCTGACAATTGTTGGCTGTTTTTATTTTCTCGTTTAATTGTCAAATAATAATTGATAATGTTTCAATTATTATGCTGTATATGGCAGCTAAAGTATCGTATATGATGGCGATATTAACGCGGTTCAACAACATTGCTAATCAATATTACTATTTGATAACCGTTTATTATTCCGAGATGAGGTTAACGATGTTACTCGATACACCCATTTGTGATTTTGGCTGGCAAGCACCTGATTTTAAGCTTAAAAATGCTAACGGTGACGTTTTTTCCATGAGTGAAAACTTAGGTAAAAAGGGCTTGTTGATTATGTTTATTTGTAATCATTGTCCCTATGTTAAAGCCATTGCAACTCGTTTAGCCGAGGACACAGAGCAGCTTATGGCCGAAGGTATTAATGTATTAGCGGTAATGTCTAATGATTATCAGCATGTTGAAGCAGATTCGCCGCAGAACATGTTGCGCTTTGCTGAGCAGTATGGATTTAAATTTCCGTATTTAGTTGATGAAGATCAACAAGTCGGTAAGCAGTATGGCGCAGTGTGCACCCCTGACTTTTTTGGGTTTAATCACCTTGGTGAATTGCAATATCGTGGCCGCTTAGACGATGCGCGTTTGCACAATGATCCTAATCGAGAGCCCGAACTACTTAATGCTATGCAACTGATTGCCGCTATTGGTAAAGGGCCTAAGCAACAAACGGCCAGTATGGGCTGCTCAATTAAATGGCGATAATGATTTTATTTAACTCATAACCTTGAAAAATTATTTATTAGCACAATAACAAGATATTAATATTTCTACGCAAATATTATTGTTAATTAATTGTATTTGTTATTTATTTTCAAGTTAAATTTATTTTGTTAATCACACTATTTTATTGTGATTAACTTGGCAGGTTAATTAATAACCATTTTATGTGTTGTTAATCGCCAACCTTTTTAATGATTGTTTCAAATCCATATGGAGTCTGACATGACCAACGCTATTATTACTGATTTAGAAAAACGTTATACAGCCAAACGCTATGATGCGACTAAGCGCGTACCAAAAGAAGATTTAGCGGTGATTTATGAGGCAATGAGACTGTCGCCTTCATCGATAAACTCTCAACCATGGAAATTTATCGTGATTGAAAGCGATCAAGCTAAGCAACGTATGCATGACACCTTTGCCAATAAATTTCAGTTCAATCAACCACACATTAACGCGGCATCTCATATTGTATTGTTTGCTTACAACCCTAAGTATACTCGTGAAGACTATGCCAAAGTGGTTGACCAAGGCATTGTAGATGGTCGTACTAAGGCTGAAGATCGTGAAGCTGCGTTTGGTGGATATGCATTTGTTGACTTAAATACTGATGAAGCGGGTAACAATGCGGCTTGGACTAAGTCACAAACCTATTTAGCCTTAGGTAACACTATGCATTCTTTAGCACGTCTTGGCATCGACTCTACTCCGATGGAAGGCGTTGACAGTGAGATGATTGGCCAAATATTTGCCAAAGAACTTGACGGTTATGTATGTGATGTAGCATTAGCGTTTGGTTATCACCATTCAGATGAAGACTATAATGCCAAGTTGCCTAAGTCTCGTTTAGCAGCAGAGCAAGTATTACAAGTATTGTAATTGATTGTTTTGCTGCAAGTATTCATTTGTATAAAATAATATAAAACGGCTTAAACATCTAATGTTTAAGCTTTTTTTTTCAATTTTTTTAGAAAAGCCACGTTTAACGCCAGCACTTTTAGCGTAAGCAATGACCACGATTAAGACTCATTAGCTTATCTAAAATGCGTTCGCCATCCATGCGGATGCCGTTGTGTTCGTATTCTGAAGTAAGCCAATATTTGAGGTTATTGACTTGTTTGGCTGTTTCTAAGCTGTATTGCATTTCAACATACATGTCGTTGCTGTAAATAGCGGCCGCAACCGGGACTTTATTATTGGCCAATTTTTCAAGATCATATAATGCTGGCCAGTCTTTTTTTGCGGCGATTAAGTCTGCAGCAGCTTGTAATGGTATCAATGCTTCGAGTTGGGCAAACATCCAGGGGTAGATCATTTCACCAGTAAACAGCAAGGGTTTATCTGGACGGTAATTGAATTGATTAAACTGGGCCCGTACTCTATGAGCTGCCCACGATGAAGCATTATTTTGACAATAAATAGATTCGTGCATTAAGGCAAAAATAGGATTGGTATTGTAACTAAGGAATTGGCTAAATTGATGTAAAAATAGCGGGTTGAGATCAATACCGTGAGGCGTGTCAATTAAAGCTTGTTCAAGCAAGTAGTAAACGGCTTCGGGCCCTTGTTCCATGCCTATATTAACGCCTAGTAGCTGAAGCATTTCTACCGTCAACTGCTCACCTGTAGCTAAGTACACTTTGTTTTCATATAGGTGCTTTGCTAAGTTATCGACCAGCATTCGAGCGTCACTAAAACGATTAAAAAAGTCATTATTTTTGGTAATAACACGCTGATATGTCGCTTTGTAAACGTCATCAGCAGGGCGGGTTAGCGAAGGAATACCGCCAGTAATGTAAGCCTCTTTTAGGCCTTCTGGCGCGGCAGACACATAATGCAGGACACAAAAACCACCAAAGCTTTGGCCTAAAATACTCCAAGGTTCGTCTGGTGATAGTTTGGCTCGAATATATTCTGCATCGCGGATGATGTTATCGGCGCGAAAATGGCTTAGATAGTCAGCTTGGTCTGTGGCACTCATATAACTTAAGCTGGTGGCATTGACTGGGCTTGATAATCCTGTGCCTCGCTGGTCAAGTAATAGCACTCTATATTCAGTTAAGGCTCGTTTTATCCAGCCGTTGTTGCTAATCGGTCTTACGGCGCCAAACCCTGGTCCACCTTGAAAAAACACCAAATAAGGCAGCTGTTTATGTTGATTTTCAACACTGACAATTTCACGGGCAAAAACAGTAATCTGTTTACTGGGACTTTGTTGGTAGTCTAACGGCACCGAGAAAAAGTGCTTACGGGCAATAATGTCTGATAAAGTAAGGTCGATGTGCATAAAATGCCTATTCAGTGGTGATTAATGGCGATACTAATACTATCCAATCTTGATTTGTCATTGACGACAATCGCACCGTAAATGTGAGCTAATTAGTATGGTATTAAAGACGCTTATGTCGATGCGAATCACACATATTTTATGAGTCATCTTGTATATTAACAATCAGTAACTTGATGGAGATTAAGTTTAATAGCTATCTAGACCCAATCTGCCTAGATAAAATTAACCGATAATTATCTTAATAATTATTAAGGACGAGGTTGTCGATGAAATATCAAATCATCCCTGTAACGCCTTTTCAGCAAAATTGTAGTGTCATATGGTGCGAAAAAACCTTGAAAGCTGCCGTGGTCGATCCGGGTGGCAACATTGAACGAATTTTAGCTGAAGTGGACAAGTTAGGCTTGAGTGTTGAAAAAATATTATTAACCCATGGTCATATTGATCATGTTGGCGGCGCAGCGGCATTAGCAGAAAGATTAGCGATCCCGATCGTAGGTCCGCACATTGACGATAAATTTTGGTTAGAAAATTTAGTGAAACAAAGTCAGAACTTTGGTTTTCCGCGTGTTGAAGCCTTTAAACCCACCCAATATCTTAATGAAAATGATGACGTGAGTGTCGGTGAGCAGCATTTACAAGTATTGCATTGCCCCGGGCATACCCCTGGACACATCATTTTTTATAACAAGACCGCTAACTTAGCATGGGTGGGGGATGTGCTTTTTCGAGGCTCTATTGGTCGTACTGATTTTCCGCAATCTAACCATCAGGACTTACTTCACTCTATTACCACCAAATTGTGGCCATTAGGGGATAATGTGAGTTTTATTCCTGGCCATGGACCCATGTCGACGTTTGCCGATGAACGACAACATAACCCTTTTGTTGCCGATCAGTTATTTGATTAATAATTTGTTATGTAATCAGATCATTGAGGTTATTTATTAATAAGTTGAAACCATTGATTCTTTGCATTGTATAGAGAGTCTGTTAGCTTAATAGACTGCGTTTACCTATGATGGACAGTTCAAATGGTTCAACACCTCGTTGATTTACTCGATACCTGGTTACCTTCTTATCAAGAAGACTGGGTAGTCGCCGTTCTTACTCAAGTGCAAGGCTCTTCTTACCGTAAACCTGGCGCCATAATGCTATTTCATCCAATGGGTAAAAGCTTGGGGATGTTAAGTGGTGGATGCCTTGAAGCGGATCTACGTCGTCACGCCCAGCGTGCAATTCAAACCCAGCAAGTTATTCAGTTAACCTATGACGCAACCGATGAGTCTGATACCAGTTATCAGCTGGGTTGTGGTGGTATCGTTAATATTATGATGGTGTCGTTAAATAAATCGAACAATTATCTTGGTTTAGTTCGTGTTCATGACGCTTTAATGCGTGGTGATGCAGGTGAATATCAACTTGATATCGTGGCGGATGGTACGCCGGCCCACCAATTGGCAGGTCACTTTGTTGAGCAAGATGCTGAGCGACCTGCGTCGATCACTCTCAATAGTAAAACCCGCACCGTGATCGATCAAGCTAGCTCTGTGTTGCATATTCCGCTTAGACCGCCAGTACATATTGGTATTTTTGGTGGCGGTTTAGATGCACAACCGATTACACAAATGGCGCAAACACTAGGCTGGAAAGTCAGTGTGTTTGATGAACGTACCGCCTATGCGCGTACTTATGATTTCCCAGGATGTCAGATTATTAAAAAACCGACGGCAGCAGTGTCAAAAACACTTTTGGCCAGTTTAGATGCCGCTTTTGTGATGAGTCATAATTTACAAATCGATGCTAAAACATTACAGGTACTCCAAACCATACCGTTGGCTTATATTTCGTTATTAGGTCCAACTCATCGTCGTGACAAAGTGTTGAACATGGCTGAGTTAACGGTTGACGACTTTAGTGGCTATTTTTCGGCGCCAGCAGGGTTAGCGCTAGGTGGCGAGCTGTCTGGTTCGGTTGGACTGAGTATCTTATCCCAATGCCATGGCGTGCTTTATCAAAGTAAGTTAACCAGTCTTGATACGGTAATGCTGTAATAACAACCTAGAGAATGCGCCATTGATAATGCCAAAAATTATTACGGTGATCTTAGCCGCGGGTGCAAGTAGTCGTTTTAACGGCGCTAAAATTGTCGCCAAAGTGCAAGGTGAACAAAGCTTACTCGCATATTGCCTGCAAACACTCGATCACGTCACCCAAACAGCGGGCATTGCCCCAGCGGTGGTGATGTTAGGTGCGCATCAAACAGATGAAGTGTTAGCTATTACCGCCAAGCATCATCGACTTATCAACCATGATTGGCAATTAGGTTTGTCCAGTTCGGTGAAACTCGCCGCGCGCTATGCTCAAAGCCAACAGGCGGATGCGTTGTTAATTGTGTTAGCCGACCAAGTCGCACTGCAAGGCGATGATTATCTGCAATTGATCCAAGCATATAGGCACAATAACTTAACCAGCAGTGCTTTTTACCGGCACAGTGTCGGCGTTCCAGCTATCTTTTTAGCTAAGGATATTAATGCTCTGTTGTCGATTGATGGCGATAAAGGTGCAAAAAGTATTTTAAAACAGCATGATAAAAATAATAGCTTGAATATTATTCATATGGAACAAGCCCAATTTGATATTGATACACCGGCTGACTTAGCACGTTGGTTGGACAGTGCCGGCTGATCTTTTAAGATGAATCTTGTAGCCGTTTGTGGCGATGTTATCCAAGTCAGAGCGAATAGCGGGTCGTTATTTTAGCTGCACAAACGATTACGAAGTAGAAATAAGCAACCAATGTACCCTGAAAGATCCGGCTAAACGGCTGCACTTATTTTGTAAACACGATTTGTAAACATGTTATGTAAACATGGGTCTTTGTTGCAAGGTATTAGCCAGCTTAGAGACTTTGTCTCTAAGCATTGGGCGCATCATACATTCACAAAAAGAGCTAGCCTGTTTGTGTCGAACAAACGTTAACCACAAAAGATCAATAGACCCTAATTAAGGAGTGATTATGACAACCCCAACACAAAAATTGATGGTAAATGGAAAGGATTTTACCCTTGATGCCGACCCTAATATGCCTGTGCTATGGGCATTGCGTGACATCCTTGGCCTGACTGGGACAAAATTTGGTTGTGGAGCTGGGCTATGTGGTGCATGCACTATTCATGTTGACGGCAGCCCGATGCGCGGCTGTTTAACCAGCTTAAAGCAAGTACAAGGCAAGCAGGTGACCACTATTGAAGGTCTTGAGGCTGAAAAGCTAAAGCAAGCTTGGTTAGAACATAATGTACCGCAATGTGGCTATTGTCAGGCGGGACAATTAATGTCTGCCGCAGCATTATTAACCACCACGCCTAAACCCACTGAAACCCAAATTGCTGATGCGATGTCGGGCAATATCTGTCGTTGTGGCACTTATCCACGGATAAAAGCTGCGATTCAATCGGCTTCGGAGGCGTGATCATGACCACATTCAAAGCGATTGAAAATATTAGCCGCCGTAACGTATTAAAGTTATTTGGCGCGGTCGGTGGCGGACTCGCATTAGGGGCCACGGGTTTAGGCTGGAGTCCAATGGCCTTAGCTCAAGATAAGCAAGCGCTGATGAACTTGTTTGTCGCCATTGGTGAAGACAATAAGGTGTACTTGACTTGTCATCGCTCTGAGATGGGACAAGGGATCCGAACTGGCATACCGCAAATTTTAGCCGACGAATTGGAGGCTGATTGGGACAATGTTGTCGTGGTTCAAGGCTTAGCAGATAAACGCTATGGCAGCCAAAACACTGATGGTAGCCGCAGTATTCGTAAGCACTATCATCGTATGCGCCAAATGGGCGCAACGGCTAGAACCATGCTCGAACAAGCCGCGGCTCAAGTGTGGCAAGTTCCGGTGACCGAGGTGTACGCTAAGGCGCATAAAGTCCATCATAGGGGCAGTAACAAAAGCCTTAATTACGGCGAGTTAGCGATCACGGCGTCGACATTACCGATGCCAGAATTAGATTCGGTGGTGCTCAAGCCTGAAAGTGAATTTACCCATATTGGTCAATCGCACACCATTGTCGACATGGATGCGATGCTAACAGGCAAAGCAATATACGGTTATGACATTAAACTCGATGGAATGTTATATGCCAGTATCACTCGTCCGCCAGTGTTGGGCAGTGATGTGGTTAGCGTTGATGAGACTAAAGCCCGTAAGATAGCCGGTGTAGTCGATATTATTACCTTGCCTGTACCTAAAGGGGCGCCATTATTTCAGGCTTTAGGCGGTGTTGCTGTGATTGCAACTAACAGCTGGAGTGCGATTGAAGCGCGTAAAGCATTAGTCATCACCTGGTCTAAATCGATTAATGATAGCCATAATTCAGACACCTACCTGCAAGGTTTGGTTGAGCGCGTTAACCTGCCGGGTAAAGTGATGCGCCAATTAGGTGAGTCAGTCACTGATTGGCCACAAGCATCAACGGTTAAGGCCGTTTACACCGTACCGTATTTAGCCCATGCAATGATGGAGCCGCCAGTGGCAACGGCGAGTGTGACTGCTGATGGTTGCGAGTTGTGGGCCTCGAGTCAAACACCACAAAGTACTCAGCAACATGTAGCCGGCGCACTCGGGCTTAAAGAAGATCAAGTTACTGTTAACGTGACGTTATTGGGCGGTGGCTTTGGGCGTAAATCTAAGCCTGATTTTAGTGTTGAAGCGGCAATTTTATCGCAAAAGCTCAATAAACCAGTCAAAGTATGTTGGAGCCGTGAAGACGAAATTCAAAATGGCTATTACCATGCGATCAGTGCGCAAATGTACCAAGTCTCACTCGACAGCAATAAGATGCCAACCGCATTGTTAGCGCGTACTGGCTTTCCGTCAATCAGCTCAACATTTGCTGAAGGGGTTGAATATCCTTCAGCTGGCGAACTGGATTTAGGCTTTAGTGATGTGCCGCTAGCCCTTAAACATATTCAACTTGAAGCGGTTAAAGCACCGGCGCACACACGTATTGGTTGGATGCGATCAGTCTGCAATATTCAACATGCTTTTGGTATTGGTAGTTTTGTCGACGAAATAGCGGTAAATGCCAATAAACCCTGTGTGCAAATGTGGCGTGATTTATTGGGTGACGCTAGGCTAGAAGCGTTTGAAAATCAAAATTTCACCTATGGAAATTACGGTGAAGAGTTAGCTGATCACCCGGTGGACGTGGGTCGTTATCATACTGTGTTGGATAAGTTAGAAGCGGTAATGGCTGATGCGCCGAAAGCGGCTAAAAATCAAGGTTGGGGTATGGCTGTTCATCGCAGTTTTGTCAGTTATGTTGCGGTCGCAACTTTAGTTGAAGTGGTGGATAAACAGCTTAAAGTATTGAACTCCATAGCGGTGATTGATGCCGGTAGAGTGATAAATCCAGATCGGGTGAAATCACAACTAGAAGGCGCTATCATTTTTGGATTAAGCTTAGCGACCATGGGCGAAATAACCTTTAAAGATGGCAAAGTTGAACAATCTAATTTTCATGACTATCCGTTATTACGTTTACCGCAATGTCCAGATATTGAGACTTATATAATCGAGTCTACGGCAAAACCTGCTGGTGTTGGCGAACCAGGGGTGCCGCCAGTGGCACCGAGTTTAACCAATGCCATTTTTGCTGCCACGGGAGTAAGATATCGCGATTTACCGCTTAATAAACATTTATCGGTGTAGCCATTTACCTGAGCTATGGTATTTAAGTTTACCCATCTTAAGCCGATAATATATTAGCCTATGCCCAAGTATGTTCGCACTTGGGCATTATTATTATGTTGGGGCAACAATAGTTGATATTAGGTTAAGTTGAATAGCGAGTGAATGTGAATGACCAACCTCAACTCGGATTAACTAGGCTCGTCTATATTATTGATTAATTTACTTTTGTGTAATGTAATTTTCGTTTTTAATCTTATTCTCGTTTGTTGAGATAGTGGTAAATTGCCTTAGGAAGCTTATATATGAAGCAAATCCAGTTTAGAAAAATAGATGCAATTTTGATTAAATTTAGCCTTAATGGAAAATTTTGGGTTGTTTGCTCACTGGTTGCATTGATCACCAGTGTTGTCGCACTAATGAATTACCAACAAACTCAGGACTTAATAGAGCAAACATCGTTACAGCGCGTTAAAGCAAGTGTTGCCAGTTATGCCTCTGTAGCCAATAACCAAGACTTAGACAATGATGCCCTTGAGCAATTTGCACAAGATAATCAATTACAGCTATCTGGTGGCGACAATACTTTTCGTCGCGGTGATCTAGTTACGGCATCTGCGAGCGTTGGTAATCAGTTTTTAACCGCGAGTCAAAATGTTCAACAGTGGGAACAAGAGCCGTTAAGCCAAACGAGTTTTATGTTGATAATGGCACTGGTTGGTTTATTGCCCTTATTCCAATTGAGTTACTGGATCTCAACCTCATTAGGCGGAGGCTTATGGGACATGTACATGGCAATAAAACGTCTAGCCGATGGTGATTTAACGTTGAGATTACACTTTTTTGGCACTGATGACTTTAGCTTAATCGCCACCGAAATTGATCGCTGTGCTGATAACATGAGTGAAATGGTGCGGGCGATCCGCAGTAATGCTGAAACATTGGCGGTTGCTGCCAATGAGTTTACTCACCAAGCCAGCACCAATGATGAGTTAATTGATCAGCAGCATCACTTCTTAGACTCGGTGGCACACGCCATGGATCAAATGACAGCAGCCATTGCAGATGTGTCACATCACGCAAGTGATACGTCATTAAATACCAAGCAAAATGCTAAACAAATGGATCAAAGCCAAAGCAAGATTAATGATGCGGTTAAACGTATTAGTTATTTGTCTGAGCGTATTGCCGAAGCATTTTCATCGGTAGATCAACTCTCCCGCGATGCGATCCAAATTAATGCTGCCGTTACCACTATTGAAAGTATTTCAAAGCAAACCAATTTATTGGCATTAAATGCAGCCATTGAAGCGGCGCGTGCAGGTGAACAAGGTCGCGGTTTTGCGGTAGTCGCGGATGAAGTGCGTACCCTCGCAGGACGGACCCAAAAAGCGACCGTTGAAATTCAAAACATGATTGAAGACTTACAACAAGGCTCTAAAAAACTGACCAGTATTACTAATGTGATTGTTGAAGAAGCAGATCAAGGTAGTACGAGTATTAAAGCCGTCGGTGATGATATTACTCATATGGCACAGTCTATCAATGCTGTGTTTGATATGAGCAGCCAAATAGCGGCATCTGCCGAACAACAAAGTGTGTCTGCCGGAGATATTGGCTCACAGCTCAATCAAATTCGGCAGCAATCGGACACTATTCGCAGTACTTCCAAAAAAGCAGGCGCATTAGCTAACGATTTGAATCAATCGTCTAAGGGATTAGCGTCGATTTTAAGTCAATATAAAATCTAGTTTTGACTGACTGTTTATCAAATCCAAGATCATGGATATTTTTGATTAGCTGACATAAAGCACCCAGGTATTTGTTATCTTACCCAGTTTTTGAGTGGTTGTTTTTAAGTATTAGTTTTTGAGTATGATTTTTTAGTATTAGTGTTTAAGTAATAGTTTTTGAGTGGTGGTTTTTGAGTTAGTTGACTTGTATTAGTCATGTTGAAGCAAACTGGCATTTGCCTCATGGTGTCAGTTTACCCCGTCAATTTATCTAAGCAACCCGCTTAATGAACACCACGGATGGCTATCTGTGGTGGAAAAGGATTTTCAATCGAGCGATATCTTACTCAGTAAAGATTATTCGCAGCACAGTATAATTTACCTGTTGAGGATTTTTGGTTACCGGCAATGACACAAGACTTGGTGGTGATGATAACCAAGAAGGCAAATTATTCACGTTTGCTTATCAATACTCACTTAGCTGGCTAGGGTTTATTCAATTTGAGTACAATCTTATCGATTCAAATTGACCTTTTAGAGGATATCCTATCTAAATTATTGATTCTGTTAAGTGTGAATGCAAGTGTCGAGTCGAAACTTATTGTGAATAAGTGAATAAGTGAGTAAGTGAATAAGTGAATAAGTGAAAAATATAGTACCAATATGTTAGACCCGTGAAGGCGGCTCGTTACCAAGGGTTAGCATTAGCCTGTTGAGGTGAGTCGGTTCTGAGGGGAGCAGTACTGGTAAAAAGTAGCTATAAGCGAGACACGCTCATAGCTTTTATCGTTTCGAGTAGCGAAGCGATTTAGTTGTTAGGCTATTTGTTTTTACCTATCCGCTTTTAGCTAAAATCACTCCAAATAGGAGCATGATCTGACGGTTTATCGATAGCCCGTAAATCATAATCAACATCAGATTCAATTAAGCGTGGTACTAATGATTCGGTCACTAATATGACGTCGATCCGAAGACCACGATTATCAACAAAGCCTTTACTGCGGTAATCGAACCACGAGTAACGTTCCGTGCGACTTGGGTGTAATTGACGGAAGCTGTCGATAAAGCCCCATTGCTGCAGACGCGCTAACCATTCACGCTCTTCAGGTTGAAAACTGCATTTACCGGTTTTTAACCAACGCTTGGCGTTCACTTCTCCGATGCCGATGTCTAAATCGGTTGGCGAGATATTAATGTCGCCAATAATCGCGATGTCTTCACTTGGGTTATGATGTTTTTCTAAATGTAACATCAAGTCTTGATAAAACTTACGCTTAGCTGGATATTTAGTTTCGTGATGGATACTTTCACCTTGTGGGAAGTATCCATTGAAGACCGTTAATATACGACCGTTAGCTTGGGTAAATTTACCAATAATCAATCGGCGTTGAGCATCTTCAGCATCAGTTTCAAAACCCTTAATGATTTCAATAGGTTCGGCTTTTGATAGCATGGCCACACCATAATGGGCTTTACCGCCGTGAAAATGCACCTGATACCCCATGGCTTCTACATCAGCGACAGGAAACGCTTCGTCATGAACTTTGGTTTCTTGTAAGCCAATAATATCAGGAGAATGACTGTCGATTAGGGCTTGCAATTGATGCAAGCGCGCACGTATACCATTGATATTAAAAGACACTATTTTCATTAAGGAAGCACTCGCTTAAATGGCTTAACGATAACGCTTTTGTACACGCCAGCACCAATATAAGGATCCACATCAGCCCAAGCTTGTGCATCTTCCAATGAAGGGAAATCAGCAACAACTAATGATCCTGTGAAACCGGCTTCCCCCGGATTTTCATTATCAATGGCAGGATGGGGGCCGGCGGTTAATAAACGGCCTTCATCGGCGAGCGCTTGTAAGCGGGCTAAATGTTCGGTGCGGACGGATAAACGCTTTTCTAAACTATTTTCCACGTCTTGAGATGAAATCATATACCACATATCACTACTTCCTTTAATCGTTGTTATAAAATAAGTTATTGGTCATCATTGGGTTGAGTGGTGTCTTCTTGCATATGTTTATATAAGTACAATACCGTGACAACCGTGTTAATTAAGGTGAGGGCGGTTAGGCCAAATACTTTGAAGTTTACCCACATTTCTAGCGGTAGGCTAAACGCAACATAGATATTGGCGATGCCACATACTACAAAAAAACTGACCCAATACCATGTTATTTGTGTCCATATTTTATCGTCAACTTTCATTTCTTTGCCTAACATGCTCTTTAGCGCAGGTTTGCCCATCATTTGAGAGGCAATTAATCCTATAGCAAACAAAGCATAAACAATGGTTACTTTCCATTTAATAAAGGCATCATCGTGAAAAAATAGCGTAAGTGAACCAAACACAGTGATCATGGCAAAGGTAGCTAGAAGCATTTTTTCGATGTGTTTATACAATAGGTAAGTGATGACGAGTTGGATCGCGCTTGCCGCAATCAGTACAGCCGTTGCGGCATAGATGTCATACAACTTGTAGACTGCAAAAAAAATGACCAGTGGTAAAAAATCTAACAGTTGTTTCATAAAAAATCTCAGGCTAGGAAAATACTATTGCATAATGTTGGTGTTATGTTGCCACCGTAATGATGGCCGATTGTAGCATGATGTCATTGCCATTCGCATTAATTAAGGACAGTGATGGAGTGGATTATAAACTATTGCGCTAGGCTATTTTGCAAGAGGATGTAAATTCCGCTAAGCAGCTTAGTGAGCAAGCTATTCTTGCTGTGAATTTGACTCTGTGACACGTTTAGCTTATTTAAATGACCTTATGTATGCTTAATCGATAGGTGCTAAGCAGTTGAGCAGAATGTTTTTTCAAATACCGACTTATCGTCATATCGTCTTATTGTCTTATCGTCGCGAGGGTATTGCGCCAAGGTTTATCAATAGAACCGGGTCATCGTTAAATCGATCTTTCTGTAGCATGGTGATTAAGCGGCGATCAGTAACAGGGTATGGTTAAAGCGATAGCGATGTAAAATGCTCGTGCCTGGTCAGTCTAAACCTTGAACAATAATGATGTTGTCATGCTTTCTCGTGTTGTTAGCGGATTAAATTGGTGTTGATTGCGTGACGAATAATACCAATTCGATACCAACTAATCGCCTTTAAGACGAGTATATAGGCAACTTGCAGTAGGTCTTCCCGCTCTTGCTGTTCATACTTCACACTCCATCGAGCATATTATTATCGGCTCCCATTTTAAATGCGCGGCGCTGGGGTAGGTTGATCATGGCGACTTGCATTTTATCGCGACGGTAATAATCGGCGCTTTTATCTCAGGCAAGAGCTAACAGCGACATAAAAGAGGCCTGTTTGGCAGCAATACTTTGAACCGAGGAATTATCATTAATCACCCTGGGTTGTACACCGGTTGCTAAAGTCTGCTGAATAGAGACTCAACCCAGTACGGCAAGTGTTAGCAGCTTTATGCAGTTACTTTCATACTGCGCCGAGTAATAGGTTGATTAACAATCGATATAGATGACGATAAAAAGAGCCAAATTTATGGCTCTTTTTTGTTTTTAATGAGTAGGTGTTTTATCGTTGGAACTGATAAACACTGCCTAACTTCAAGATTTGTGTGAGTTGATCTAATGCGGTGCGCGATTCCATAATCAATTGCGGATCGGCTAGATCGCTAACGGTCAGTTGATCACGATAATGTCTATCAACCCATGTATTTAAGCGAGTAAATAAACCGTCATTCATTAATGTGTTTTGGTTAACCGCGGCGACTTCTTGTTCGTTCATCGCCACTCGTAAACGTAAACAGGCTGGCCCCCCCCCGTTTTGCATGCTTTGTTTTACATCAAAATAGCGCACTTGTTTGATCGGCGTGCCTAAGGTAACAAGTTCATTTAAATAAGCAAATACTGCAGGGTTTTCTTGGCAATTTGTGGGTGCAATAATGGCCATTTCACCTGAAGGTAGGGTGATGATTTGGGTATTAAATAAGTAACTACGAACGGCATTATCAATTGATACTTGCTCTGTGGTGACTTTGACAAAATGCATATCAGAGTTCATTTTTCGGCGAATTTCATCGAACTTTACTTCGGTATTTAAAAACGCTTGTTCGTGGTAGAAGAGCACATTTTTGTTACCCACTGAAATGACGTCATTGTGGAACACGCCTTGGTCAATCACATCAGGGTTTTGCTGCATAAATACGCAGCTTTCCTCTTCAAGTTGGTGTAAACGTGCTACTGCCTGAGAAGCCTCTAATGTCTGTCGAGCAGGATATTTTGTAGGTTTTGGAGCGTTAGGGTGAGTGGCTGACTGGCCGTAAACAAAAAGTTCTACTCCACTATGACCGTATTCAGAACACAAACGGGTATGATTTGCAGCGCCTTCATCACCAAAACTTGCGTGTTCGGGTAAATGCTGATGATGTTTAAAATAGCGATCATTATTGAATGTTGACTGTAGAATGTGCCCTGTGGTGATAGGTTCAATGCTACGGTGTAATTTATCGACTAGGTTAGCTGGTGTGAAATGTACTTTTCCATCACGAGTGTCAGCACTGGGTGACACTGTCGCCGCATTAGCGGTCCACATGCTCGAAGCACTGCAGCAAGCATTAAGTAGCGCAGGTGCTTGCTGAGCAGCTTTCTGTAAAACCTCAGTGTCAGACCCAGAAAAACCAATTCGACGCAATGTGTAAAGGTCTGGGCGCTCTTGTGGGGCTAATACGCCTTGCACCATACCTAAATCTGCTAATGACTTGGCTTTTTGCAAACCTTGTTTAGCTGCCGCTTTAGGATTTGAGGTTTGGGCCGCATTACTAAATGAGGCCACATTACCAAACGATAATCCGGCATAGTTATGGGTTGGTCCTACCAAGCCATCAAAGTTCGCTTCAAAATGCTTCATTCGTGATCCTTGAGAATTTTAGTGAATAATTATTATTGTAGTTGCGCATATTTGTGTTACTTATAAAAAAGGAACGTGATTGTTCATGTCAGTTAACGCTAATTGAAGCCAGTATACTGGAGCTATAAGGGTTAACAAGGTGTGGTTAATTTGTACAAATGTGTATGAATGACTAAAAATGCACTGAAGGTGCTCGTAAGTATCATTAAGTGACAAATTACGTTTAAAAAACGCATATTATTTTTACATTTTTTATTTTTGATTAAAAAATGACTTACTAGCCGTGTAAAAGAGGGATTAACTTGAAAATCTTGTCTCAACCCTCTATATATGGAATCAATTTTCTTTTTCTCGAGACTTTTTGGCGCAAATAAAACTATGGGTAAATCGCTAGTTATTGTCGAATCGCCGGCTAAAGCCAAGACAATTAATAAATATCTTGGTAAAGACTTCATCGTGAAGTCGAGTGTAGGTCATATCCGTGACTTACCAACTTCGTCTACTTCTGACGGTACAACTGCGACTAAAACCGCTGCAGAAGTTAGAAAATTACCTCCTGAAGAAAAAGCTCAATATAAGCTGATCAGAGACAAACAAGCGCTTGTGGCGCGAATGGGTGTGAATCCCGATAAAGGCTGGGCAGCCAAATATCAAATATTGCCTGGCAAAGAAAAAGTCGTTAAAGACCTAAAAGCGTTAGCAGAAACTGCTGATAAAATCTATCTCGCAACGGATTTGGACCGTGAAGGTGAAGCCATTGCCTGGCATTTACAGGAAATTATTGGTGGTGACGCTTCACGGTATCAGCGGGTTGTGTTTAACGAAATTACTAAAACTGCGATTCAAGATGCGTTTAGTAAACCGACTGTGCTTGATACCAATATGGTCAATGCCCAGCAAGCGCGTCGCTTTTTAGACCGTGTTGTCGGCTTTATGGTGTCACCATTATTATGGAAAAAAGTCGCTCGTGGTTTATCTGCGGGACGTGTTCAATCGGTTGCTGTTCGCCTTGTAGTCGAGCGAGAAGGTGAAATTAAAGCGTTTGTTCCAGAAGAGTTTTGGGATATCCATGCTGAGTTAAATACCCCTACCGCAGCTAGCTTAAAAATGCAGGTGATGAAATATCAATCTGCTGCATTTGAGCCGATTAGTAAAGCGCAAGCGCAAGTGGCGGTTGATGCACTAGGTGATGCAACGTTTGTTGTTACTGCCCGTGAAGATAAAGCCACTTCAAGCAAGCCTTCAGCACCTTATATCACCTCTACATTGCAGCAAGCTGCCAGTACTCGTCTTAGTTTTGGTGTGAAGAAAACCATGATGATGGCTCAGCGCTTGTATGAAGCGGGTCATATTACCTATATGCGTACCGATTCAACTAATTTGAGTAAAGAAGCGGTTGAAAACTTACGTGAAATGATTGGTTCTGAGTTTGGTGACAAGTATTTACCTGCAGAACCTATTCGTTATGGTAGTAAAGAGGGCGCTCAAGAGGCGCATGAGGCTATTAGACCGTCAAACGTGGCTGTGCAGTCAGCATCTTTAACCGATATGGAAAGAGACGCTCAGCGTTTGTATGAGCTTATTTGGCGTCAATTCGTGTCTTGTCAAATGACACCGGCACAATATGATGCGACACGTTTAACGGTAACCGCGGGTGATTACGAATTAAAAGCCAGTGGCCGTACCTTACGCTTTGATGGTTGGACTCGGGTTCAACCGCAGATGGGTAAGAAAAACGAAGAAGACAAAACGCTGCCAGTGGTTGAAAAAGGTGACAAGTTAGTGCTTGAAACCCTGTCGCCAAAACAGCATTTTACTAAGCCAGCGCCTCGATATAGCGAAGCCTCTTTAGTTAAAGAGCTTGAAAAACGAGGTATTGGTCGTCCATCGACGTATGCGACGATTATTTCAACCATTCAGGATCGTGGTTATGTCAAAGTTGATAATCGCCGTTTCTTTGCTGAAAAAATGGGTGAGATTGTTAGCGAACGCTTAGTGGGCAGTTTCAAAGAGTTAATGAGTTACGATTTTACCGCCAGTATGGAGCAGACATTAGATGATGTTGCTCAAGGTAAACTGGACTGGAAAAAAGTACTCGATGGGTTTTATGGCGACTTTACCAAGCAATTATTGTTGGCCGAGTTAGATCCAGATGAAGGCGGCATGCGCCCCAATGAAATGGTACTGACAGACGACATTAAGTGTCCAACCTGTGGCCGTGCAATGGGGATCAGAACGGGTTCAACAGGGGTCTTCCTAGGTTGTTCTGGTTATGAGTTACCGCCGAAAGAACGTTGTAAGACTACGCTTAACTTAACCCCAGGTGAAGAAGCGGTTAGTGACAATGAAGATGCTGAAACTGAAGCGCTACGAGCTAAACATCGTTGTGGGAAGTGTGGCACAGCGATGGACAGTTATCTCATTGACGAGACCCGTAAATTACATGTCTGTGGTAATAACCCGTCATGTGATGGCTACGAAGTGGAAGCCGGACAATTTAAGATTAAAGGTTATGAAGGTCCGATCATTGAATGCGATCGCTGCAGCAATAATATGGAACTTAAAAACGGTCGATTTGGTAAGTATTTTGGTTGTACCAATACGGAGTGTAAGAACACCCGTAAGTTGCTGAGAAGCGGCGAAGCGGCGCCACCAAAAGAAGACCCAATTTTTCTACCTGAATTAAAATGTACTAAATCCGATGCCCATTTTGTGCTTCGTGATGGTGCTGCTGGAATATTTTTAGCGGCGAGTACTTTCCCTAAATCCCGTGAAACACGTGCGCCTCTAGTGGAAGAGTTAGTTCAGTATCGTGATTTGTTATGGCCTAAATATCAGTATCTTGCTGACGCACCAGTGGAAGATGATGAAGGTAACAAAGCCTCGGTTAAATTTAGCCGTAAGACGAAGGAGCAGCATGTTGCTACTGAAGTTGATGGCAAAGCGACCGGCTGGTCTTCTAAATTTATAAACGGTAAATGGGTCAGTGAATCAGCTAAGAAAAAAGCTAAGAAATAACCTTTAGCTTTAGTTGCTTCATCACTCTATTCATTAGCGCTACCCGATTGGGTAGCGTTTTTGTTTGTGCAACAAATGGATTTATTATTGTTTCTATAGCGAATAGGTTCGTGGGCATATTTATGTAGACTATGACAAACGAACAAACGAACAAACGAATTAAAGATAATCAGACACAAAAAAGCACTGATAATTATCAGTGCTTTTTTAGTGGTAAATTATTGCGAATTACCTCGGTGTTAAGCCGATATACCGCAATTTATTTGGCACTGTTTTGTGCTGCTTGAATGGCGGTTAATGCAATAGTGTAAACAATATCATCGACTAATGCGCCACGTGATAAATCGTTAACCGGTTTACGCATACCTTGAAGCATCGGACCGATACTGATTAAATCAGCACTACGCTGTACTGCTTTGTATGTTGTGTTACCCGTATTTAAGTCTGGGAATACAAATACGGTCGCTTTACCCGCAACTGGGCTGTTAGGCGCTTTAGATTGAGCGACGTTAGGCATAACGGCTGCATCGTATTGCAACGGACCATCGATGATTAAATCGGGACGTTTTTCTTTGGCAATTCGAGTGGCTTCACGCACTTTATCAACACCCAACCCGGTGCCAGAGGTACCTGTTGAGTAACTGATCATCGCGACACGAGGTTCAATCCCAAAGGCTTTAGCTGATTCCGCTGACTGAATCGCGATTTCGGCTAACTGCTCAGGATTTGGATCTGGATTAATGGCACAATCACCATACACGAGTACTTGATCTGGCATCAGCATAAAGAAAATCGACGATACCAAGCTAGAACCTGGTGCGGTTTTAATTAATTGCAGTGGTGGGCGAATAGTTTGTGCAGTAGTATGAACCGCACCAGACACAATACCATCAACTTCATCTTGTGCCAGCATCATGGTTCCAAGCACCATGTTGTCTTCTAGTTGCTCTCGGGCTACCACTTCTGTTAATCCTTTGCTGCGACGTAATTCGAGCATAGGTTCAACATATTTGTCACGCACACTAACAGGCTCAATGATCTCGATGCCTTCACCTAAAATGACATCTTGTTGTAATGCGACACGCAAGATCTCTTCACGGTTACCTAATAATACGCAACGAGCAATACCACGTTCTGCACAAATAGCTGCCGCTTTAACGGTTCTCGGTTCTTCACCTTCGGGTAGCACGATGGTTTTACGTGCTGCACGGGCCAGTTCGGTTAACTTATAACGGAATGCTGGCGGTGATAAACGGTGTTCTCGAGGAGAGTCTTGAGTGATGCTTTCAATCCAAGTTTGGTCGATATGGCCTGCAACGTATTCTTGTACTTTGTCAACGCGAACCGCATCATCCACAGGCACTTCATGGTCAAAACGTTGGATATTGAGTGACGTTTCCCATGTGTTTGATTCAATTAAGAACACTGGCAAGCCGGTTTCAAATGCTTGCTCACACAACTTCATAATTTCTGGCTCAGGCTGGTAGCCACCAGTAAGCAATAGTGCGCCAATTTTAACGCCGTTCATCGCCGCTAAACAAGCTGATGCGATGACGTCAGAGCGATCACCTGAAGTCACTAAAAGTGAATTGGTTTTGATGTGAGTAACCAAGTTTGGAAGACTGCGAGCACAAAATGTAACCCGGCGCATACGGCGAGTATTCATTTCACCGGCATTAATGATTTTAGCATTTAAGTGTTTTGCTAAATCAGATGCGCGCGGTGCAATTAACTCTAAATTGTATGGCACTCTACCTAAAATGCGCAGTGGACTTTTACTGGGTAGTTGGAACATGTCCGCGCTATCAGTGGCGTTAATTTGCTTATTAACAAACACTTCAGATAAATCAGGACGAGTACGACCTTCATTATCAACTGGCGCACCAATTTTATTAATGATGGCGCCAATTATGCGCTTGTTTTTTTGTCCGCCCCAAGAGTTATAGGTGATTTCTAATCGATTCATTAACCCATTAGGCGTATCAACCCCTGGTGTTGCGATGAAAATAACATCAGCATCTAGTGCTTTAGCTATTTCGTAGTTAATGTCATCAGCAAAAGGGTGGCTACGTGTCGGCACCAAGCCTTCAACGACTAAGATTTCAGTATTGCTGGCGCATTCTGCAGTGCGGGCAATAATTTGTTCCATTAAGACATCAACTTGCTCTGTGCGGATTAAGGCTTCAGCGTGTTCCATTGAAAATGGCTCTAACGGATTGACCGTTGGTGAGGTACTTAAAATGGTGGTTGAACGTTCAGGACCTGTATCACCCGAGCGGATCTGTGCAATAGGTTTAAAGAATTGTACTTTAACGCCTTTACGTTCTAGGGCGCGAACCATACCTAAGCTAAGTGATGTTAATCCTACTCCAATACCGATTGGAATAAGTAAAATATTACGAGACATAACGACCTCTTGTGTGCGTATTGTTCATGTTAATTAACCGAGTATAAGACCGAATAGGGGCTTATTTAGCTGTGACCAACTTGATTGCATCTTCAGCAATGACCCACTCTTCATTTGTCGGTATGACCATGGCAATAGGGCTGCCTTCTTTGGTAATGATACCTTGTTGGCCAAAACGAGCCGCTGTATTCAAGTCGTCGTCGACTTTGAAGTTAAATATTTCTAATAAATTAAGAACTCTTTCGCGAATAAGTTTTGAGTTCTCGCCAATGCCACCGGTAAAGATAATGGCGTCTAAACGGCCTAGTGGCACAGTGTAAGAGGCGATATATTTAGCTAAACGGTAACAGAAAATATCTAGGGCTAACGTGGCCCCTTTATGGTTGTCATGATAACCTTCTTCAATACCACGACAATCATTGGTCAATTCTGAAATACCGAGCAAACCACTTTGCTTATTCAGCAGGTTATTAACTTCATCAATGGTATAATTAAGTTGATTAACGAGATGAAAAATAATCGATGGATCTAAATCACCACAACGTGTGCCCATGACTAACCCTTCTAGTGGGGTTAAGCCCATAGACGTGTCAACACTTATGCCGCCTTTAATGGCTGTTACCGATGCGCCATTGCCTAAATGTGCACAAATAACGTTGATGTCTTTTGTGTCTTTGCCTAATACTTTGGCCGCCTCGCGACAGACATATAAATTACTCGTACCGTGCATGCCATAACGGCGAATACTATGTTCACGATACAATTTGTAAGGTAGGGCATAAATATAAGCTTTTTCCGGCATGGTTTGGTGAAATGCGGTATCAAATACAGTCACTTGTGGCAAGTTAGGAAAAGACGCTATTGCAGCACGAATACCAATTAAATGCGCCGGATTATGCAGTGGAGCTAACGACGCACAATCTTCAATACCTTGAATGACTTCAGGGGTAACAATAACAGAGCGGGTAAACTTTTCACCACCATGGACGATACGGTGGCCAACGGCTTTAATTTTAGCCGCAAGTTCTGGGTGTTCTGCCAAGATGTTATTAACGATAAATTCTACCGCTTCGCGATGTGCAGTAAAGGCACCTAAACTGGCTTCATGTTTGTTGCCATTAAATTTCCACTTAATGCGTGAATCTTCTAAACCAAAACATTCTGCTAGACCAGAAATTTTATCATCGCCTGATTGAGCATCAATGATGGCAAATTTTAATGATGAGCTACCGCAGTTGAGCACGAGTACTAATTTGTCTGACATGTTAACGCCTTTTAAGTCAATGAAACTAAATGAAAAAGGAAAATTCCATTTTGATTAAGGTTTATGATCATTCATAAACGCCATACTTCGCTGTTCTTGTTGTGATTTGCGACTGTAAGTTAAATCATTATAGTGGCAAATCGGCCAGTGCATTTTGGGCATGACACTGTATTATGTTATCGTTATACTCATGTCCTAAGCTGTAAAGGTAGCCGTATATTGAACATGAATTTGGTTAAATTACTTGGTGACGGTCAACGTTATATGAAGACCTGGCCAATGGTTAGGCAACTTGGGTTTTATTTCCCAGAGTACCGTGTCGTCAAAGCGACTCAATTAGCTATTATCGCAATGCCGATATTGGCATTGGTGGTTGCGGCCAGCCAACTCTATGTATTGGGCTGGGATTATTTACCGCAAGCATTAACGATGTTACTGTTTTTTATCAGCCTGCCATTACAAGGCTTATTATGGTTAGGTTGGCGAGCACGCCATCCATTGCCTTTATCGTTATTCGATTGGAGCAATCAACTCAGTTCAACATTGACTGAGATGGGTATCTATTGCCAACCATTAGGCTCGACAGCCTGTTATTCAGATATGGCAGCCATTTTGAAACTGGCTTTTGAACGCTTAGATCAAAGTTATTGGGATGAACTGTAATCGCTCTTTTTTATAAGTCACTGCTAATTTAAGTCTATTTTTTTTATTGTGACTAAAATGTCGCGTTAATGTCTCGATCTAAAAATACCTGCTGAATTTTCTGCATAGTTTCGGTACTCGGCGGTGAAACATCTGCCATGGTGTATGTTTCGCCAAAGGCTTGCCATTTATGCTGCCCTAAAGGGTGATACGGCAATAACTCAACTTTTTCAACGTTATTCATTGGTTTAATGAACTCAGCTAATGCAATGGCTGACTCAAGGTCTTCTGTAAATCCGGCGACGACCACGTAACGGATCCAGGTTTTGATATTTCGTTTAGCAAGATATTGGGCAAATTGTAGTGTTCGATGGTTACTGACTTTTGTCAGCTCGATGTGCTTGGTATCGTCCATTTGTTTGATATCAAGTAATACTAAGTCTGTATTGTCGAGCAACTCATCAATCACAGGTTCATATTTACGCACAAAACCGTTGGTGTCTAAACAGGTGTGTACCCCTTCAGTTTTACAGGCTTTAAATAATTCACTCACAAATTGAGCTTGTAAAATAGCCTCACCACCACTAGCAGTAATACCCCCACCACTGGCTTCTAAAAATGGTTTATAAGCAATGACTTGGTCCATTATTTCAGCAACAGAAGTTTCTTTGCCGCCGTCCAAATCCCACGTATCACGATTATGGCAATATTGGCAGCGCATAAGGCACCCCTGCATAAAAGCGATATAGCGGATCCCCGGACCGTCAACGGTTCCGAATGATTCAACTGAATGTATGCGACCTAACGTCATTGTTGTTCCTTAAATGTCTATAAAAAAGGCTGTATCGATAAGAAATCACCCATCGATACAGCCAATTTTAGCAGAGACTACATACTTTTTGTAAATGTACGAGTGATAACATCTTGCTGCTGCTCTGGGGTGAGCGCATTAAAGCGAACAGCATAACCCGATACACGTATGGTTAATTGTGGATATTTATCCGGATTAACAATAGCATCTTCTAACATTTCACGGTTCATCACGTTAACGTTTAAGTGTTGGCCACCTTCACGATTTGGCTTGCTTAAGAAGTAGCCATCCATCAGTGACGCTAAGTTAGTACGACGACCCGTATCATCTTTACCTAATGCATTTGGCACGATAGAGAAAGTATAAGAAACACCATCTTGTGCGTGGGCAAATGGCAGTTTAGCAACCGATGTTAATGAAGCAATTGCACCATTTTCATCACGGCCATGCATTGGGTTTGCACCTGGAGCAAATGGCGCACCAGCACGACGACCGTCAGGAGTGTTACCGGTTTTCTTACCATAAACCACGTTTGAAGTAATGGTTAAGATTGATTGTGTTGGGATCGCATTACGATACATTGTTTTAGTGCGAATTTTCGCCATAAAACGTTCAACTAAATCGCAAGCCATGTCATCAACACGAGGATCATTATTACCAAATTTTGGATAATCACCTTGAATATCAAAATCAACCGCAATACCATCTTCGTCGCGGATAGGCTTAACTTGAGCGTACTTAATCGCTGACAATGAATCGGCGGCAATCGATAAACCGGCAATACCACAGGCCATTGTGCGGCGCACATCACGGTCATGTAATGCCATCAACGCTGACTCATAAGAGTATTTGTCATGCATAAAGTGAATCGCGTTAAGTGCAGACACATATTGTGTTGCAAGCCAGTCCATTGAGCTGTCAAAACGTGACATTACATCATCAAAATCAAGTATTTCGGCAGTGATTTTGTCAGATTTTGGCGCGATTTGGGTTTTAAGTTTTTCGTCAACACCACCGTTAATGGCATATAACATGGTTTTGGCTAAGTTAGCGCGAGCACCGAAAAACTGCATATCTTCACCCAAAATCATTGGGCTAACACAACAGGCGATGGCGTAATCATCCGACCCAAAGTCTGGGCGCATTAAATCATCGTTTTCATATTGAATTGAACTGGTATCAATAGACACTTTGGCACAGTAGCTTTTAAAACCTTGTGGTAATTGTGTTGACCATAACACGGTAATGTTTGGCTCAGGGCTTGCGCCCATGTTGTATAAGGTATGTAAGAAGCGGAAACTAGATTTGGTGACCAGTGGGCGACCATCAAGACCCATACCCGCGATAGATTCAGTGGCCCAAATTGGATCGCCAGAGAATAATTCATCGTATTCAGGTGTACGTAAGAAACGAACCATACGCAATTTCATTACGAAATGGTCAACCATTTCCTGGGCTTGCTGCTCATTAAGAACACCATTTTTAATGTCACGCTCAATGTAGGCATCAATGAAAGTTGAGGTACGACCGAGTGACATTGCTGCGCCATTTTGACTTTTTACTGCAGCAAGGTAACCAAAGTAAGTCCATTGGATCGCTTCTTTGGCATTTTGAGCCGGTGCAGAAATATCACAACCGTATTTGGCCGCCATAACTTTCATTTGGCCTAAAGCACGATGTTGCTCAGCAATTTCTTCACGTAATTGGATCACACTTGATAAATCTTCGCCGGCTTCAAACTGCGCTTGCAGTGAACTGAATTGGGCAAACTTATCTTGCATTAGGAAATCAATACCGTACAAAGCAATGCGGCGGTAATCACCGATAATACGACCACGACCATAAGCATCAGGTAAACCGGTTAATACGCCTGATTTACGACAAGCCATAATTTCAGGGGTATAAACATCAAACACACCTTGGTTATGGGTTTTACGTAATTCAGAATAAACGTAATTAACATCTTTGTTGAGTTCACGGCCATAAGCTTTACATGAACCTTCAACCATGCGAATACCGCCATTAGGCAACATCGAACGTTTTAGCGGTTTTTCTGTTTGTAAACCAACGATGGTTTCTAGATCTTTATTGATATAACCAGCATCATGAGACGTGATAGTCGAGACCACCTCAGTATCGAAATCGACAGGAGCATGAGTTTGGTTCTCAATTTTGATGCCTTCCATTACTTTGTCCCACAAAGTTAATGTTGCAGCAGTTGCACCAGCTAAGAATGATTCGTCACCCTCATATGGTGTGTAATTTTGTTGAATAAAGTCACGTACGTTAACTTCTGTTTTCCAATCGCCAGCTACGAAACCTTCCCACGCGTTGGCAAATAGTTCGGTTTTATCTGTCATTTATTTAACCCTCTGGTTGATTTTCTACGGGCATCATCTCAAATAGTACAAGGTGATGTTATCCGTAAGTGTTTACATTCTGTCGTCTAGGCACATTCGCTAGATTGAGCCGTTAACATGTTCTGCGACATTGGTGTCAGAAATGTTCCGCCTGACTTTTGTAATGACGCTAATCGATATTGTTTCAGCTAATGCATAATTGGTAAGACCATTTATCCATGCTTAATAATAACACAGCTGATTAACCATATCGGTAAAATTGATATTTAAATATTAAAAGTGCTAGCTGCCTAACAAATCTATCTAAAATTAAGAGTAGAACATAGAATTGTCGGCAAATATAAAAGCGAAACCCTTGTCAATCTCGCCTTTATATTTGTGGTATTGCTGAGCATGACGGGATTATAAGAACCCTGGTATCCCTTCGATCATGCCTACTGCTAACATGGCCGCTAAACAAATAATAAATGCAAGACTCGGGATGACGATGCGGTCGGCAAATGATAAGGTTTTAGGACGCTCTTTATCACCAATTAAGCCATTATTATCAAGCAGCATAGTCAATGCCCAAGCTAATACTGGATTGGCAACAAATGAAGCAAAAATACAGATACCTGCAGCTTGGCTACTCGTGGTGTCTTTAACCATCTGTAAACCTGCTTCAAGTAACGGTAGGAATACACCCACTAGCAGTGCAATCGCCATTACAGGGCGCCATACGGTTATATCCATAGGGTAACCCATGATTGCAACGACAATACACATGATACCGAGTAAAATTGCTCCAGCAGGAATAGGGCGTTTGGCAATGGCGGCAGGGATCATGTAAGTTCCCCAAGAAGAGGTAATGTTACCGCCTCCGACTGCGGTGCCAACGATCTGTCTGACTGAACAAGTCGCCATGGTGTCATCGACATCCATCAGTACCTTTTCAGCCCCTTTTGGATAATTTAATTCTTGGAAAATACGATGACCAAGGAAATCAGGCGACCACATGGCAACAGCAAGAATGGCGAACGGTAATGATGCAATAAAATGCGCCATATTAGGTAAACCTAACTGCCAACCTTGATCAGTTGAGCCCCACCAATAAACAGGATTGAGATTGGGAATGCCAGGAGCTGTGGTAAATTGCAGATCTAAGCCCGCGCCGAGACCAAATGACAATGCGACAGCCGCAATAGAACACAAAGGAATGGCTAACCAACGTTTACCGTATTTAGCTAATGCGGCATAGATAATCACGTTGACTAATAATATGGCAAATGCGACATAACCGAGTGAGTAGTCAAGGCTATGCTTAGCTTGAAGTCCTCCTGCCCAAGTAAATAACGATCCTATCTGACTTTTTGCTCCCATAAACCCTAGGAACACTAATAAGCCGCCAGCCACACCGCTACTGGTGAGGTTAACCAGTTTAGAGCCACCTTTGAAATAACTTAACAACAAGCCAAATATACCAATGAGAATTGCCAATGCTAAGGGATGGGCGCCGGCGAGTGCGATGGTACCAATTAACGGGATCATCGGCCCATGGTTGCCACCGAGATTGGCTCTTGGATTAATAAAACCAGAGCTAATGATACAAAATAGTAGTGCTGGTATTAGCATTTCTACACGGACTATTTGGATAGCAAATTCTGCCCCAAGACTCACGTGGTCCCATTTATCACTTAAGCCTGCAGCCCAAGCAGCCATTACTGCTGAATACATCACAGTAATCCCAATTGTTCCTGCGATGGCTGGGACTAAGTCTTCCCATTCAAAGCGAAAATCACGCCCAGGAAGATTGAGTCTCCAGCGTCTTGGCTTCATTATTTTGAGTTCGTTTTCTAAATAGGCATCGCGACTTTCAAATTCGCTCGCGGGGCGATGAAGCTCGCTATAGCTAGCTTCTTGAGCTTTTTTTTCTGAATTGCTGACAGTTTCTGACATAATTTCTCATTCTCCGAAAAGAACAGGTTAGTCCATCAAATGATGAAGTTTGAGTGTGTTCCTTTGAAGTGACGGCGATGTCTATGAGAGCAGCTTGCCAGCGAGCCTATAGTGGCTCTTATCACTTTGTTCAGCTGCAATACCTTTATCGCGAGGCATTACAGTGACGTCCTTATTTCGGCCTTGCTTTGGTCATACCAATTTACCTCATTGATTTTAGCATAGCGATGAGGTTGCATCACTCAGGTTTCAAGAAAGTTACTGTTTTGTTTGCTGGAAGTGAGAGCTGGTTAACAAGTTGATGGCAAAGTTAGAACGGAAAATTGGCATAATAGTCAGCTATTCCAGCAAGACAGCCTTTAAAATATTAATCCAAATCAATAATATTGATACATAGTATCAGTCTGGTTCAATTCTGCTTAATTGTTGATGGCGGTATCCTGAGGTTGCCTAAAGAAAAAGGTATTTGCAGGCGTCACCATCTTGATCATGATTATAAATATAGAACATTTCAGTGCAAAAGGCGCCATGGCTGCAACCGCAATCTATGTTAACTGCAGATGTTGCCATTCTAATTCTCATTGTAATTGTAATTGTATTGAGAATAGGTAAATCAGTATTCCCTAAGAGGGCAAAGTATTGATAAACCAGCACCGCAATCTAAAGAATGGCATTAAGACGATAACGGTGCCATTGAGCCACGATAAATGGCATGTTTCATTGGTGCAAGAAGTTGAATGTAAGACGGCAACATAGCGACTGTCTCCGGTTGTTGCTTCGGCATTAATCGTTAATATTGTTGTCGGCTAAAATAGTGTATTGGTTAACATTCCTAAGTTGCTAAAGACGTCATCAAAAAAAATAACCAAATTTGAGTCCAGTTGAGCCGCAAAAAGCAGGGCTCAAACCGCGAGTACAAAACGAAAGATCGTCTCCATCCTCTTTACGGGGAAATCTCCCAGAACGCTTTGGGATCGCCAACCAAGTATCTTACTATGGCTAAGGCCAGTGATATCGTGGTGTTTGATAATTTGAATGTCAAAGGGATACAGGCGTTTTATGGCCCTATGGTTAATGATAAGTGATGGGAATGATCACAAATATTACCCAGTCACACTAAATAGCGGTATTTACTGTGTTTGTAAACACAAGCATAAGCTTGATTTATCAGCGCGTTCATTTGCTGGTAATAAGTGCGGCTTTGAGTCATGCAGAGGTCTATCGGCAGCTCAATCCGCTGCGGCTCAGTCCTTAGCAATAACAGGTGAAAATGATTTAATAGCGGTTGAGGAATCGTTAGGCTAACACCCCAATATCAGCATAAATCATCCAATAAAATGAACAACTTTGCGGTGTCGAAGTTTGATTTGGCAACTGAGGAAAAAAGCAATCTAGCGGTTAGTAACTCGATTGCTGAAGTCTATTGATCGACACGTAGATGTATCGATGGGTCGTTAACTGTGAGAGACACGCTTTGCTTCTGCAATGAGACAATCTCGTAGTGGGTTTTCACCGGTATCTTGACGCCAAATAAACGATAAATGGCGGTTTAAGTTTAACTCTGGCGTGGTCAGCATGACTAATTCTCCTTTGGCCACGTCTTTTTCTACATCTAAATAGGGCAAGCAGCTTAAATAAACCCCATTCTTGACTAAAGCCTTTAATAGCCCGACATGCTCATATTCTTTCCAGACATTTAATTTAACGATTAAGCCGTGGATTGCTGCATCAAAAATACGTCGCGTGCCAGCCCCTGGCTCTCTTAGCACCCATTTGGCTTGTTCTAATTGGGCAATACTAGTGCGTTCGTTTTGCGCGAACGGATGATTCGGTGAGGCGATAACCACAAGGTGATCATCAATCCAAGGTTCTTGATGTAATCGACTATCGTCATTGCGGCCTTCAATCACGCCTAAATCAAATTGATAGTCGAGGACCTCTTGAGCCACTTTATCGCTATTTTCGACTGCAATTTCGATTCTAAGTTCGGGAAAATCATTATCAATTTTACTAATAAGAGCGGGGAGTAAATGCTCCGCGGCCGTTTGGCTAGAGCATAATTTTACTGTACCGCTGATGATGTGCTGTTCATGAAGTCCAGATTCAATTCGATGGGCATCTTGCAGTAGTTTTTGAGCTTTAGGGCGTAACCATCGGCCCCAATGACTCAAAATAAGTCGATTACCTTGGCGAATAAATAATGGCCGGTCTAATAAGTGTTCGAGCTGGCTTAACGACATGCTAACCGCTGATTGGCTCATTGACAGTTTTTTGGCCGCAGCGCTGACACTCTCTAAACTTGCGACGGCATCGAAAACGGCTATTTGCTTAAGCGTATAATGCATGAAATACCTTATCTGTGGAAAAACAATATATAAAACAATATGAGTATGATCTGCTATTTTTGATTGCAGGTATAGGTACTGCTTCATAATTTGTGGGCTTGATACAAGAATACTGTGTTATTGGTCGAAAAAAAACTCATTGTGCTTAGGATTATTAACAATATTAGGTATTAATTAAATTATGTAACCTCAGCTCGGATTAAGGGATGAGATAAAGAGGTAAAAGAGTAGCATTTGTTTTGTTAATAAGGCGTATTAATGTGTTAATAGCCGTGTTAATAGCCGTGTTAATAGCCGTGTTAATAGCCGTGTTCATAGTGGCACTATGGCAAGTCAATACAAGGAGCTTAGTAAGACAAAGGATTGCTTGATGACAGTGTATTATCCAAACTTGGGTATAAATAATTATCATCGTAAATTGAGCGGATAAATTTGAATCGCTAATATCAATTGTGTGACTGATGATTGTGTTAGTCGTTATTTCAGCCGTTATCAATGCCAATACTGATGCCAGGTGTGTTGGCCACTTTGCTGTTTCTTTTTTGCGCATACTATTGAGATAATGAGTAGATAAAAAAACGGCATCTTAAGATGCCGTTTTTAACCAACCAATCAACCTACCGCTTAGAACTTATAGGTCGCGGTCGTATGGAAGAAACGGCCGACGTTATCGTAAGCTGAGCTGGTAGTATCTGTACCAGTATAGCCGTAAGGTAAGTCACGGTTAAACAGGTTGTCGATACCAAATTTCAACTTGATACCCGAGTCAAAGTTATAGGTAACTGCGACATCACTGATAAAGTAATCGCTAAATTCCATGTTGCTATTAGGATTGGCGTTTAATGCTAATTCTTTATCGGTATAAAGGCTCACACCTTCAACATAGCGCGTTCTCCAGTTAACATCCCAGCTATTAATTGAGTAACCTAGACTCCAGTTTGCTTGCCATTCAGCATAGCCTGCCGTGCCTGCAAGTTCCTCAAATGTATCAGGCTCATCCTGGAATGAGAAATCTTTACGTTTTAGGAGACGAGTCGCAATCAGGTTAGTGCGAACGTCGCCATTAAAGGCTTCAAAGATATAGCCAATGTCAAAGTCGATACCAGCCGCTTCAAGCGAGGCAATATTTAACGAGAACTGTCTAATTTGAGTAATCTCGTGGCTGGTTGGATCACGAGTAATCAAACTACAGTATTCGTTATCCACACCGGATGGCGAATCAACGCATCGATCGATAATATCCTGAGCACCAACGGCGCTGATGGCGTTTTCGATCTCGATATTCCAATAATCAGTGGTGATTGATAACCCATCGATATAATCAGGTTGATAAACAACCCCTAAAGTATAACTTTTTGACTCTTCGGCCTTTAGCTCACGGTTACCACCACTTAACCCTTCAAGGGTTTTATCGTCGTAGTCAGCATCAAAACCCGCTGGGATCCCCAATGCTGTACAATTGGCTTGGCGTAGGGTTGGATCGGCTAGATCATTTAAGTTTTTAGCTCGGCAAGAATCATTTACGGAGAAGAAGTTTTGGCTTGCTGCACCATAAAGCTCACTGATGTTGGGGGCGCGAATAGCTTCTGAGTATGTGGTACGAAGTCTGAGTTGATCATCGACTTCCCAGCTTAAACCTGTTTTCCACGTTGTCGCATTGCCAATGGTGCTGTAATCAGCAAAGCGCACGGCAAGATCTAAGTCTAACTGACGAACCATAGGTAAGTCGGCTAACAAGGGTAGCGTGATTTCAGCAAAGATTTCGTTGACATCAAAATCACCTTTGTCTTCACCGAGTGCATTAAAGAAAGTATCACTAGCATTGCTAGGCTCAAAGATTTCACTTTCTTCTTTACGGTATTCAACACCGGTAGAGAAACCAACATAACCCGCTGGTAATTCAAATATACCAGAGTTAGTCATGGTTCCGCCTAACACGGTTTGCTTAATAATGGAGGTTCCGGTTGAAACCGTATTAATGTAATTGATAGCATCTTGACTTGGGGCGCCAAAACCAAAAATGTTAACCGGTACACAGCCCGCATCTCTAGCATCTTGATCACGACATACCGCAACACCGTTTTCTAACACAGAATCAAGGGCGTTGGTATAATTGTCATAGACTAGGTTGTTTTTATTGACTCGTTCTAGATCGGTTTGACCATAAATGGCATAAACATCGTAATCCCAATAGTCAAGGACTACACCTTCAAGGCCGAATACATAGCGTTGGGTTTCGCGGGTATCATCTTCAATACGTGCACCCAAATCGGTCATAAAGCGGCGAATATTAATAGAGTCTAATGGCGCAGCATTACCCTCGCTATCTTTGTTTGCTTTCATTAACGCAACAAGTTCAGGATTGATAAAAGCATTATCAATTTGGACATCGTTAACCTGGTTACCGAAGAAGTATGCAGGGTTACCGAAGAAGTATGCAGGTTGACCTTCATCGGTGGATTGGCTGTTAACGTATTTAGCTTCAAAATAGACGTTATGGTTATCATTTAGCTGATAGTTAGTTTTAAAGTTAATGTTATAACGTTCAAATTCTGGCTGTAATTCAACAAATTGGTTTAAGTTAGTGAAGTCACAATCAGCACAACGAATGCCATCTACATTCTGACCGCTGTAGACATCTCTTAACGAGCCATCAGGATTAAAGCTTTTCCAACCGTCTAAATTGAAATTACCCGCATTACTAATGGTGTAATGACCCGCATTAGGTGTCCATATTTTGTCTGGATTTGATGGGTCATTGTTATCCGGTACGGTTGCACGATTGCTATTCGCTAAGCTCGTAAAAGCAGTTGACGTCTGATCTCGGTCAAACGCTCTCAATTGCTCTTGGGCGCTGTATTCAACGGCAAAGGCAACATTACCATCGTTTTGGGCAAAATTAGTACCATAAGATAATGAAAAACGATCTTTGTTATGGCCACTATCATCCGCCCAACCTTTGGTGGCGGATACATCTAAGCCATTGACATCTTTCTTTAAAATAAAGTTAACCACACCCGTTACTGCATCGGCACCATAAATGGCTGATGCACCACCGGTAATCACTTCAACTTTATCGATCCATACACTTGGGATGGTATTGATGTCGACAGATGAAGTACCCGCAGAACTTGATACATGACGCTTACCGTTCACCAGCACCAGTGTTCTGGCGGTACCCATGCTTCTTAAATCGAGCAAGTTAAGCCCAGAAGTACCGATAAAACGGCCAGAATTGGCGAGCGAATAAGTATTACCTAGCGCAGGTAACTGGTTTAAGGCTTCGCCAATATTGGTCACACCCGTTGATAATAATTCGTCGCCGGTAATGACGGTTACCGGTGTTGGTGCGACAGCGCCTTCGCGAATAATACGTGAACCTGTTACTGAAATCCTTTCTACAGGCGACGCTGTATTAGCAACGTCTTCAGCATAGGTATTGAATGTGGTCGCTGCTGAAACAGCAACGCCACTGATTAGCGCAAAGCGAATTGCTTTGGCTAAATGTGAATTAACTTGCATTTTCTCACTCCCAGAAATGTTTTTATTATGAGGTAATCATTCAGATCATTTTTAATATAAAAATGAAACAAAGTTACACCACTATTGATATAACCATACCTAAATAAAAAAACAATATTGGTTTAGCCGAGTGAGTCTCGAGTTGGTGGTTACAATTAATGGCCACCTTATTAACACTAAAGGTAATAAGTGGCAACATAGGTGTGGAATTGAAAGGAAATATTCCAAATTGTTAATGGCGTGCTTATTATTGGTACGACTTTGTTTTCGGATTGTAGGTTTTTTGATTTGTATTTAAGTAGGTAAAAATAAAATTGTTAATAATTTGTTTGTAAATTATTTTTAATTTTTAGGTGAAAAAATTTAATCTATAATTTTTTTTGAAGTAAATCACTGTTTTAACCTATTTAAAAATCTATTTATGTGTAATTGGAGAATATTAGCATTATGTTACAAACAATAAGTTTTAATTTTATTGGCCGTGAATTTCTCTTTACAGTGTGAATATTTATATGTTTTTTGTGATTTTTTATATGAGCCGGTGACTCTTGACTTAACGGGATAAACCGTTTGATTTATTCCACTTTTCGCAACACACCCCGTTTATAACGTGAATTGCTGAAATAAAAATGCCAGCAATATGCTGGCATCGACTAAATACTAATAGTGTAAAGAATCAATAATCATTGTTATTAGATTGATCCGTTAAGCAACGATTATTTTAACAACAGTCATTACTGCACATTTTCACTGTCGTTAAATTCACCAGCAAATAATACAGTCGATAAATAACGTTCTGCAGCAGAAGGCAATATAACCACAATAGTTTTGTCTGCAAACTCGGGTAATGCAGCGATACGGTTCGCGGCAACAACAGCGGCACCAGAAGAGATACCGACTAAGATGCCTTCTTCTTTCATTAACCGACGAGCCATCTCAATTGACTCATCATTAGTGACGGCTTCAACGCGGTCAATAATGGATAGGTCTAAGTTGCCTGGAATAAAGCCTGCACCAATACCTTGGATTTTATGAGGACCAGGTTGGATAGGTTGTCCAGCTAATGCTTGAGCAATTACAGGTGAGTCAACCGGTTCAACCGCCACAGACGTAATAGTCTTGCCTTGTGCTTTTAAATAACGGCTTACACCGGTTAATGTTCCACCAGTACCGACACCGGCGACAAATACATCCACTTCACCATCGGTATCATTCCAGATTTCTGGACCTGTGGTTTTTTCGTGGATTTCAGGGTTAGCAGGATTATCAAATTGACCAAGAACCAAGTATTTTTCAGGTGCCGATTGGCGAATTTCTTCAGCCTTATTAATGGCACCTTTCATACCTTTGGCGCCATCAGTCAAGATTAAGTTTGCACCTAAAGCTTTAAGCAGTTTACGACGTTCTAAGCTCATGGTATTTGGCATGGTTAAGGTTAATTTGTAACCACGTGCAGCAGCAACATAAGCAAGTGCAATACCTGTGTTACCCGATGTAGGTTCAACTAACTCAATATCTTTGGTTAATAGACCTTTTTTTTCTGCATCCCAAATCATGTTAGCGCCAATACGGCATTTAACGCTGAAGCTTGGATTACGAGCTTCTACTTTGGCTAACACCCTGCCATTGCTGACGCGATTTAAACGAACCAGCGGTGTGTTGCCCACAGTATATGAATTATCTTCGAAAATTTTGCTCATGGATTATTTGCTCCTATGTTTGCATTATCTAATCATAATCTGCTCAGCAGGATTTAGAAGTGAAAGTTTGTTCTGCCTTATTCTTTTTAGTTATTAATGGTAGCCTATTTATTCTAAATATCCTGTTTGCGGCGCTTTAATAGCCTTTTGAGTCGAATTAGCCTCCTTTAATGGTCTGACCATTAGAGAAATTTAATTTAGTATGCCAAGAATAAATTATAAAATACTAGAATGGCGTTAATCAGCAAAATGTTTCTATGTCGTGCCACCCAATTGACGAGTCATGATATTGATAAGTGCTTGTCAAACCTTCAATAAAACAGATCGATTTATTGATGTCGATGTGTCTGGCGCAGATGAGCTTTCGCTAACTCATTCACTAAAAATGGTAGAGTAAAATGAATAAAGTTGTGATTTCAGGAAGTGGTTTATATACACCACCTTACAGTGTATCTAACGACGAATTAGTTAACAGTTACAACAGTTATGTTGACCAGTTTAATCAACAGCATGCCGCAGATATTGAGGCTGGAAAAGTGCTAGCCTTGGCGTATTCTTCAAGTCAGTTTATCGAAAAGGCCTCAGGGATCAAAAGCCGTTATGTCATGGTAAAAGAAGGTATTCTCGATACCAACATCATGATGCCGTTAATTGCTGATAAGCCTTCTGAATCCTTGTCTATGCAAGCAGAAATGGGCATTGAAGCCGCGAAACAAGCATTACAACAAGCAAACTTAACGGCTGAAGATATCGACTTAGTGATTGTTGCCTGTGCTTATACTCAGCGAGCCTATCCGGCCATTGCGATTGAGATCCAGCAAGCCATGGGCACCAAAGGGTTTGCTTACGATATGTTAGTGGCTTGTTCATCTGCTACTTTTGCGATTGTGAATGCCGTTGATGCAATTCGAGGCGGAACCGCTAATCGGGTACTGGTAATCAATCCTGAATTAACATCACCGCAAATCAATTTCCGTGATCGTGACAGTCATTTTATTTTCGGTGATGTTGCCACCGCGGTGGTGGTTGAACGCGATGAATTATCGACATCTACTCATGCCTTTAGCGTATTGTCTACCCGTTGTGCAACGGATTATTCCAGCAATATCCGCAGTAATTTTGGTTTTGTTAATCGCTGCGATCCTGAAAATGCGACCACAGCTGATAAATTGTTTCATCAACAAGGCCGCAAAGTATTTAAAGAATTATTGCCGATGATTTACCAACATTTAGATGCCCAATTTAGCGACGAGCAAATAAAACCTGAAGAATTTAAGCGTCTATGGCTTCATCAGGCCAATATAAACATGAATTTATTTGTGGTGAAGAAGCTTCTTGGTGATAATGTTGAGCCCACTCAAGCGCCTATCATATTGGACGAGTATGCCAACACCGCTTCTGCGGGATCGGTTATTGCTTTTCATAAATTCAATCAAGATTTTAAAACGGGTGATCTGGGCTTGTTGTGCTCATTTGGTGCAGGCTACTCTATAGGTAGTATTGTACTTGAGAAGTGTTAATTGACTCGAGTTCTAGATAATAAAGCTGAATATATTGTGAGTGTTGATTGAAGACGATAGCACCACTATAACCAAAATATTAACGCATATGCTTGTTGAGGATTTTGGATTCTATGTGGATATCACCTGATATGTCGAGTGTTTTGGTAGTGTTAGGAATAATCAATAAGGCATAGTTATTGTTTTTAAAGGTTTAGAGACCATTAAAGCAAGCACATAGGTCAATAAATGTAGACCGCAATGTGGCAACAATCCCATGGGGAATTGTGCTGGAGATGTGTTTATTTCATTTAACTGTGGCGTGTCTATCATGAGTAATGAAACATTTGCACGCACATTGCTTCGCGCGGATGAGCGGATGAATAACAGCGCGCGGATGAATATTTGTCTAAAGCTAAACATGACAGTTGTTTCTCAATAAGCTATTTTTAATCAGAGAAACACAAAAAGGCCGTTGATGCTTAAGCATCAACGGCCTTTTTGTATTTAGCTTCAAGTCTGATAAAAGATGAGATAAATCGTTAACAACGAGTTTATTTCAAGTCTGCAATATCAAACTTGCCCCGTGTTTTGCTAACAAGGCCAATTGACGGATCAATAGTTGGCATACGGTCCGTCGAGACAATAACGATTATTGAACAAAGCGTTGTTTGATAACCTTTATTATCCACCATTGAGGTTATTTAAGGCTTGCTGCCATACGGATCCATTAACGTCACCATCAAATTCAATGTCTTCATCGATGGTGAGTATGTGAAATAAAACGGCTGGTTAGAAGCTGGCAACGCGGTAAAGAGGAAAACGGCTCAATACTAAAGCCAGTGTAAGGTCGTTTATCTGGAGTAAGTCGTTAGCTGGAATTAAATCGTTGATCACTATTATTGTTGGCAACTCTTTTTCATTTTTATTATTGCCCTTATTATTGCAGACAGTTATCGCAAAAAGTGGCGTAGAAAAGACATTAACACCTAGGTCCAACGGGTATTAAAGTATCGTAAAATTGTCTCGGAATGTTAAATTAGTGCGGGGGATATAATGAAAAAGCCCGATGCTAGGCATTGGGCTTAGGCTGTGCAATCTAGGTGATGACGCTTTGGGCTATTTTTTTATAGATTCGCCCTCTATGGATTAGTCTGGGGCGATAGCGTTATTTTTATAAGCCTCTCGATATTTATCGACCCACATTGCCGTTGCACCACAAATGGCGACTGGCATGACGACAAAGTTAACAATGGGGATCATTGAAAACAGTGTCACAGTAGCACCGAAGCTAAAACTAGACCCCTTGGTATTTCTCAGAGCAAATTTCATGTCATCAAAACTGACTTTATGATTATCAAATGGAAAGTCGCAATATTGAATCGCCATCATCCATGCTGTAAATATAAACCATAAAATGGGTGCTGCGGTTTGACCGACAATAGGTAACCAAAATAAGACTAAAAACAATAATGCTCGTGGCAAGTAGTATTTAAGTTTTATCCATTCTCGGCCAAAAATACGCGGTAAATCTTTAATCATATCGACGGAGTTACCGGTATTTAAGCTTTTCCCTGTGAGGTGTTGTTCTACCTTTTCGGCCAATAAGCCATTAAAAGGTGCCGCAATCCAGTTCATCACTGAGCTAAATAGAAATGACATCACCACTAACATCGTTAATACCGCTAATGGCCACAACAGAAAATTCAACCAGCTTAGATATTCTGGAAGTTGACTATCCATCCATGTAAATAGCTCTGTTAATTGTCCTAGCGCAAAATACATCGCGGAGGCAAATAAGACTAAATTGATCATCAGTGGAATAAAAACAAATGAGCGTAATCCCGGTTGTTTAATTAGTTGAAACCCTTGGATAAAATAATTTACACCACTCTTGTTACCGATTTTCGAATTGCTGACCATTAAGACTGCCTATTCTGTGACTTATATAATTGATTTTGACCAGCCTAGCGCAATAAAACAAGTGATAAACGGTGTCTAAAGGATAAAAATCGTTACAAAATGGATCTCAATTGCTAAAGTGAACTGCTTTTTCCATTTATAGCGTACCTGAACTGGCAACATGAAATTAAAACACATAAAACTTGCTGGATTTAAGTCGTTTGTAGACCCAACTAAAATCCCATTTGATAATGCCTTGTCGGCAATTATCGGCCCTAATGGCTGCGGAAAATCCAATGTGATTGATGCCGTGCGCTGGGTGCTGGGTGAAAGTTCGGCAAAGCAACTACGTGGCGATTCTATGACCGATGTGATTTTTAACGGCTCATCGGCACGTAAGCCTATTTCTGTTGCGGGTGTCGAACTGGTGTTCGAGAACATTCAGGGAAGGCTCACTGGCCAGTACGCCAGTTATCAAGAAATTTCGGTTAAACGACAAGTTAATCGTGATAGTGAATCAAATTATTTTTTAAATGGCCAAAAATGTCGTCGAAAAGACATTACCGACTTATTTATGGGCACTGGCCTTGGGCCGCGTAGCTATGCCATTATCGAGCAAGGTACCATTTCACGCTTAATCGAATCTAAACCTCAAGAGTTAAGAGTGTTTATTGAAGAGGCTGCGGGCATTTCTCGTTATAAAGAGCGCCGTCGTGAAACCGAAAACCGTATTCGTCATACCCGTGAAAACCTCGAACGTTTAAATGATATCCGGGTTGAGCTCGGTACCCAGTTAGACAAATTATCGCAACAAGCAACAGCGGCTCTGCAGTATCGAGAATTAAAAAATAGTGAACGCCAGTTACATAGCCAACTATTGGTTATGCGATACCAACAACTGTCGCTGCAAACCGACAGACTCGATGCCGAAACCGCTGAACGTGAGCTCAAGGCTGAAGCGTTAGCAAAGACCGCGCAGCAAGCAGATACCAGTGTTATCGAGCTGAAACAGCAATTGGCAGAACTCAGTGACGGCGAACATAAACTGGTGGAACAGTATTACCAAACCGGTAATACCATGAGCAAACTTGAGCAACAGCTTGCACATCAGCAGCAACAAGACACCCAGTTGCAGCAACAAATTCAACTATTACAGCAGCAGATCCAACAAGCTGACGATAAGATTGTCGATATGAACCATGTTCATCAGCGATTGGTTGAGCAAGTTAATACTCATCAACCCGCTTATGAACAGGCGAGTCAGGCGCTTGAGCAGATCGATGAGCAAGTCTTTGCTATTGAAGAGACGTTTGATGCTCAGCAACGTCAGTTAACCCAGTATGCCGAAACCTTAGCCGCCAATAAAATGCAGTTAGCCCTGAGCCAATCAACCCTCAGTCACCAGCAGCAAAGTTTACTTCAAGACCAGCAGCATTTATCACAATCACAGCTTGAACTGGCGGCGTTAACCCAACAAGATGGGCAACAACAGTTGCAAAGCAGTGCCACAGAATTAGCCAGTATTGAACAACAACTCAATGATAAACAGCTGCAACACAGTCAGCTTGAACTCTCATTAATCGAGCAGCAGCAGGGCGTGACTCAAGCTAGCGATACTTATCAAACACTAAAGCAATCGGTGACTCATCATCATTCACGATTGCAATTTATTGATGAGCTGCTTGCGGATCATACCCAAGATGATGGCCAACAATTATGGCAAGTGATTGAGGTGGTGCCAGGTTGGGAAAAAGCCGTCGACAACGTCTTACAAGGATTAAGTCAATTACCTGTTTTAGCGCTGGACCAAACATCCTTGTTAAGTGTTACAGAACCATTAGTAGGTTTTGAACAGCAACATCAAGTGGTTTATCCCGCATTAACGACCCCGGTAAATTTAGCGCCGTGGTTACAAAAAGTGGTGTGGGCGTCGAGTGTCCGTGAAGCAAAAACGATATTGCCGACATTGCAATCTGATCAATATATTGCCACCCAAGAAGGCTTGTTGATTGGCCATGGTTTTGTACTTAACCCTAGTCAGTCTGGGCAATCGGCGATTGTCCTAAGCCAAGAACGATTAAGCTTAAGCCAGCAATCAGCCGTGCTTGAACAGCAGCTGTCATCGTCTCAACAAGCGTTAACATCGTTAACCCATATCGCCACGTCAACTCAGGTGGCACTGAGTCAATGCCAACAAAGCTGTCATCAGTTACAGATCCAACAAACAAAACTGCACTCGTTAGTGACCAGTTTAACTCAGCAAATGGTTGAAAAACGCGATAAACAACAACAATGCAGTCAATCAATCGCCAAGCTCGAACAGCAAATATGCGATAAAAAAATGCAAGTAGAGGTCTTTGAAGAACACGTCTCGACCCAAGAAGATGCATTGTTACTGGCGATGAATCAACACGACGTTGCCCAGCAAGCTTGGCAAACGAGTCAAGCTCAGTTACGTGAAACCAAAGCCATTCGCGGTGATGCTGCTAATCGTGTTAAGCAGCAGCAAACACAAGTGCAACAACATGCCACCCAACATGCATTAAGCGAGCAGAAATTAAAGCAACAACATGAAAAACAGACAGAATTAGCAAGCCAATTATCTCAGCTACAACAAATGCTGCTCGACAATCAGCAACAACGAGGTCAACATCATTTAAGCCAATTATCAACACAACTGGCACAAGCTCTTGAGCAACAGCAAGCCCTGCAGCGACAATTACAACAAAATCGTTCCCAACAAGCAGAGCTTCAAACTAGCTTAGACAGTTTAGTATTGATGCAAAAACAACAGCTTGTAGTGTTACAAGACTTGACTCAAGCGATAAGCACGTTAAAGTTACGTCGTGAGGGCTTAAAAGGGCAGGCGAATGCGCAGCTGCAATTGCTGCAAGAACAGCAAATTCAGCTACAACAAGTCATTGTCGAAATCCCTGAACATGCATCTGTTGATGTTTGGGCGCAACAGCTTGAAAAAGTAAAACAAAACATTTTACGTTTAGGTGCCATCAACCTTGCCGCCATTGAAGAATTTGAATCGCAACGAGAACGAAAAGCCTATTTAGACAGTCAAGACGACGACTTAAATAAAGGGTTAGCGATCTTAGAAGACGCTATCCGTAAGATAGACAAAGAAACCCGAAGCCGTTTTAAGGCCACATTCGAAACGGTAAACCATGACTTAGGGCTACTATTTCCAAAGGTATTTGGCGGGGGAAAGGCTTATTTGGCATTAACCGGTGATGACCTGCTCGAAACGGGTGTTACTATCATGGCACAGCCGCCAGGTAAGAAGAATAGCACCATACATTTACTAAGTGGTGGAGAAAAAGCGTTAACCGCATTATCATTAGTCTTTGCTATTTTTAGACTGAATCCAGCACCTTTTTGTATGCTCGATGAAGTCGATGCACCTTTGGATGACGCCAACGTCGAACGTTTTTGTCGCTTACTGAAAGAAATGTCACAAAGTGTGCAATTTATTTATATCAGTCATAATAAAATAACAATGGAAATGGCTGATCAACTTATTGGCGTTACTATGCATGAACCTGGCGTTTCAAGGATAGTCGCAGTGGACATTGAAGCCGCCGTCGCCATGGCTGACGCGGTATAAATTAGGAAGACAGGGAATCTAATGAAAGATTTACAACTTGTGTTGTTCGTATTAGGCGCAATCGCAATTATTGCGGTGTTAGTGCACGGTTTTTGGTCGATTCGTAAACAACAACCTAAATCAATGAAGCAAAGTCCGATGGCTGGATTTTATAAAGACCAAGCTGAACGTACAGACTCTGAAGGTTTTGACGCAGATGGTATTGGTAAAGTGCGCGTGCGCAAATCAGATGACATTGAAGAACCCGTTGTTAAGCCGATACTTAAGACCCAGTTAAGCCAAAAATCCAATCCGAGCGAGGCTAGGTTATCGGACACTCCACTACGTGACTCGTTGCGTCAGCCTGATCCTAAAAAGTCTAAGCCTGCCCATGTTGAACCTAAAGCGGCGCACCCCACTCAACAAGCGTTATTTGTTGACGATGAGGTTCAACCCGAACCCACTGCAAACGTGTCAATGAACACCCCTAAAAAGATATTTAATCCTTCAACCAGTACGGCCAAGTTAGAAAGCTACACAGGTAAGCCTACTGTAACCAAACCGGATCCGATTAAGCCAACGGGGCAAGCTGCAGTGCCTAAAGTTGATGCTGAAGTTGATACTGAAGTTGACCCTAGCGTTAACATTAATCCGCCTGCGGATGCGCCTGTTAATGAACTTGCTGAGCCTACCGATGTATTAGTGCTGCATATTGTTGCTAAAGAAGGTGAGCAAATTCAGGGAGCAGAATTACTGCCAAGCTTGTTATCGCTTAATTTTAAATTCGGTGAGATGGATATTTTTCATCGCCACATTGATAATGCCGGCACGGGCAAGGTGCTGTTTTCACTCGCTAACATGTTAAAACCTGGCATCTTTGACCCAGATCAAATGGAGCAGTTTGTCACTCAAGGCGTGGTGTTATTTATGACATTACCTTGTTATGGTGATCCGTTAATGAACTTTACCATAATGCTGAACTCGGCCTATCAAATTGCCGATGATCTCGGTGCCCAATTATTAGACGGACAACGTCAACCTTGGTCAGATGAGACCAAAAAAGATTATCTACGACGACTGAATGCGGCGTAGGTAGATATTTTTATTAAGGCCGCAGCAGCGGCCTTAATTGTTTTATGCCTTTACTCTTTATCAAGAATATCACGGTTACAACTCGTATGACGGATACCACAATGCACGCTATTCAAACTGAAATGGATCAACTGACTCACACTATTAATCAACATAATATTCGCTATTACGTTGATGATGCTCCGTCGATACCCGATGCTGAATACGATAGATTAATTAAACGCTTAACTGAGTTAGAGCGTGACTATCCGCAATGTAAAGCCATAGATTCACCGACCCAACGAGTCGGTGGGATGGCCTTACAAAAATTTTCCCAAATTACCCACCTTAAACCGATGTTAAGCCTCGACAATGCGTTTGAGCAAGTTGATTTTGCGGCATTTAACAAGCGTATTATCGATAAAGTCGATAGCACTGAGTATGTTTGCGAACCTAAACTCGATGGTCTCGCGGTGAGTATTACCTATCGTTTGGGCGTTCTTGAACGCGCAGCAACACGAGGTGATGGTAGTGTGGGTGAAGATATTACTGAAAATGTGCGCACAATTAGATCCATCCCACTTAAATTACGTGGTGAAGGATTTCCGGATTTAGTTGAAGTTCGTGGTGAAGTGTTTATGCCCAAAGCGGCATTTGAGGCGTTAAACCAGCGTCAAATCGGTAAAGGCGACAAAGTATTTGTTAATCCGCGTAACGCCGCGGCAGGCAGTTTACGCCAATTAGACAGTAAAATTACCGCTGCACGCGCACTAGGATTTTATGCTTATGCATTAGGCGTGGTGGAAGGTGAATCACAACCGATGCAAACAAGCCATTTTGGCCAGTTGTCTCAATTAAAACAATGGGGCGTCCCGGTCAGCAGTGAAGTAAAAGTGGCTGATTCAGTCGATAAAGTATACGCGTATTATGCTGATATTATGGCCAGGCGCAGTGCGCTTGCCTATGAAATTGATGGTGTGGTGATTAAGGTCAATGACATTGCTAAGCAGCTGACTCTGGGCTTTGTAGCCAAAGCACCTCGATGGGCCATCGCATACAAATTCCCAGCACAAGAAGAAATGACCCTGTTAGAGTCGGTTGATTTTCAGGTAGGTAGAACGGGCGCTGTCACTCCGGTTGCCCGTCTCAAACCTGTATTTGTCGGTGGCGTAACTGTGTCTAATGCCACCTTGCACAATGCTGATGAAATTGCCCGTTTAGGCGTTAAGATTGGCGACACCGTGATTATTCGTCGCGCCGGTGATGTGATCCCGCAAATTGTCGCGATTGTTCCAGAAAAACGTCTCGATGAGGCTCAAGATATAATCTTTCCCGATCACTGCCCTGTTTGCCAAAGTACTGTTGAGCGTTTAGAGGGCGAAGCCACAGCGCGTTGCAGTGGAGGATTATTTTGTGAAGCTCAGCGTAAAGAGGCCATTAAACATTTTGCCTCCCGTAAAGCATTAAATATTGACGGCATGGGTGACAAAATTGTCGAACAACTGATCGATAAAGAATTGGTTAAAACCCCTGCAGACTTATTTAAGCTAACGCCTTCGACTGTCACTATGTTAGATCGCATGGCAATGAAGTCAGCGACTAATATTGTCGCTGCTATTAAAGAGGCTAAAACGACCACGTTGGCGCGTTTTTTATATAGTTTAGGCATTCGTGAAGTTGGCGAGGCTACTGCTGCCAACTTAGCACAACACTTTGCCGATTTTGAGCTGATCTGCGATGCCAGTGTCGAGCAATTACTTGAAGTGGCAGATGTGGGTGAAATTGTGGCAAAACATATCCGTCAATTTTTTGCTCAGTCCCATAACATTGAAGTGATTGAGCAGCTGCTTAACGCCGGAATTACTTGGCCTGTAATAGAAAAAGCTGATGAGTCGCAATTGAGCCTAAAAGGTCAAACTTGGGTGTTAACCGGTACATTGACGCAACTTAATCGCAATGACGCCAAAGCACGCTTACAGGCATTAGGGGCAAAAGTAGCCGGCAGTGTATCTAAAAATACCGATTGTGTTGTCGCGGGTGAGGCTGCTGGCTCTAAGCTCGCAAAAGCAGAGGCGTTGGGTGTTACTGTGATAGATGAACAAGGTTTGCTGGATTTACTGAATGCATCCAACTAATGCTGATGATATTGATGCTTAATTTATACTTGTGGCCGCCGATAAGAGTTTATTGTGAATTTTAGTAATATTACTTGGCTTGATGATCGCGGCCACATAAAACCACCCTTGTTTTTATATTTGATCTTGGTTTTCTTAGCCCGTGGCTGGTGTATTTTTATTGCATCCTTGACCCAGTTTAATGATCGATCAGGTTTAGTTCGGTTGTTGTATCCTGAAAAAAGCGATTTTATATTGGCCTTAATTACCGGTGTCGGTGCGGTGTTGATTTATGGACTTATTATTGCCGAGCGTAAACGCAGTTGGCCGATATTAATGCCTTTATTTCGATATAGTGGTTGGTTGTTATGGGGATTACTCATTGTTGATGGACTATTTTTATTTCAGCGGATGGTGCACGATGACTATTTGTTTAAAATTAGCTATTCGATTGATGCACTTTTTCTATTTTGGTCAGTCATTTATGTGTTTAAATCAAAGAGGTTATATTACTACTTTGCCGACTGGACAGCAGATGATACCGCAGTAAAAGTTGAAACCTCATCTGATGACGAGATCAAGTAACATACTAAACAATGTACGGCTTGGTATAAATGCTCTATATTAACTGTGATCCAAAAGGTAAAGATGTAAGGCCTTGATACACATAACTCTATTACTGAAAATGTTAGTGTAAGAATGACATTATCATCTTAGCTATAACGTGGCGAATGTGAAAAGGATCAATACTTTGGCTAAAGTCGAATTAACACAAATACCTGTATCGCAAATGGTTATCGGGTTAACCGTTAAGCTGCCTTTGTCATGGACAAGCCATCCTTTTTTTCGCAGTAAAGTTAAGATTGAACAACAAATTCAAATCGAGATGATCAAAGGTCTCGATGTGTCATTTGTGTACCTGGTTGATGGGCATGACTTACTGCCTAAAATTGATGTTCCTGTTGAAATTGAACAGCCCGAAAAAGTCGTTAATCAAGACATTGATTATCGACCATTGGCTAAAAAAAGTATCCGAGTCAGTCAACAGCGATTTTTGAAATCAGTTAATGATATCAGAACGGGATTTGGTAAAATAGTGAGTGATCCCGAAGGCGCTTATCGTGAAACTGCTACGTTAGTCGAAGATTTAGTTGAACATTTGTATGAAAGCGAAACCCCTCACTTAACCTTAGTGAGCAGTGGTGAGACGGATGTGAGTGTGACTCAACATGGTATTTCAGTCGCGGTTATTTCTATGATGATTGGCCACACATTATCACTGCCTAAAAAAGATGTCCGTGACGTTGCATTAGGCAGCTTGTTTCACGATATCGGTAAACTCAAAGTGCCTGATGTTATCAGGCGTAAGCGTGGTGAGTTAAGCGATCATGAAAGTAATTTTTTAAAAATGCACCCTAATTTTGGCCATGAGATGCTTAAGCGGACGGGGTTATTTCCTGACGCTATGTTAGACATTGTGTTGCATCATCACGAGTTTATTGATGGCAGTGGTTATCCTCATCATTTGACTGAAGCCAACATTTTACTCACCACCCAAATAGTGTCATTAGCCAATGACTATGAAACCTTATTACACCAATACCAGACTCCGCAAATTGCACTGGGTATTTTATTTAAAACTCACAGTAGTAAACACAGTGATAATTTGATTTCGGTGTTAGTCAAAATTTTAGGTATCTATCCACCTGGCACTATAGTGCGCTTAACTGACGACAGCATCGCGAAGGTGATGATGACTACCGCCGATGTCAAGCAGCCACATGTGTGGTCTTGTAATGTCAGCGGTGCAGAGCCTAGCTTTCGATTTTTAATTAATGAAGATGTCCAAGTGAAAGAAGTTGTAAAGTTAGATGACTTATCTGATGGGGCAATGAAAACATTGCAAGTTAATAGTCCAATCAGCTTTTACTTCAATAACTTCAATCATTAAGACTTAACGAAGTAATATTGAGGATAGATGAACACAATTACCCTTATCGGATGCGGTTGGTTTGGTTTTCCGCTCGCCACACAATTAATGAAACAAGGTTTTCAGGTTAAAGCGTCAAAACGTCATCCTGATGATTTAGCTCAATTACAGCAAGCTGGTATTGAGGCTTATCAATTAGATTTGGCGAATGTGACTACCCAGGTAAAAAAGGCGACTTTATTCGATGCTGACGCCATTGTGATTAACTTACCGCCAGGACTGCGACGAGGTGAAACTGACTATCTTGGCTATTTAACCCAGTTGAAAAATTTGATGGGTGAACGCCAATATCAAAAAGTTATTTTTATCAGTTCCACTGGGGTCTATCCGTCGCTAAATCAAACGGTAACCGAACAAGATGCTGGCGCATTTAATGATACCAGTCACACCTTATTGCAAGCTGAAGCCATATTTTCAGCAATGGCAAATAGCTGTGTTGTGCGATTTTCAGGCTTAGTTGGACCTAAGCGTCATCCGGGACGTTTTTTTGCGGGTAAAACCGATGTTAGCGGCGCTAATGTAGCGGTTAACCTAGTGCATTTAGATGACTGTATTGCAGCCGTTAGCTTGATCCTTTCTCGTACGGATACGTTACCGATTTATAATCTCACAGCAAATGAACATCCTACTCGTGGAGCGTTTTATGCTGCCGCCGCCGAGCATCTTGGATTAATTGCCCCGCAGTTTAATCAGCAGCAACAGCCAAGCAAAATTATCGACGGTCAATTAATCAGTCATCAATTAGGGTTTCAATATGCGTTTAGTAGCCCATTCAAAATGCTTGATGCTTGCTAAACTGGCATAGGCTATAATAGCCAGCATATTTTGATTAAAAGGCGATTATTGTGACGACTCAAACTCAAGCGTTTGCATTACTTCAAGGTGATGAATTCGTAGAACTGTACAAAGTACTAAAAGTACTCGGTTTAGTGAACGGCGGTGGCGAAGCAAAGCATGTCATTACTGAAGGTCAAGTTACCGTCAATGGTGACGTTGATACTCGTAAACGTAAAAAGTGTGTTGTTGGCGATATAATTTCGTTCAATGACGCGACAATTGAAATTGTTCCTGCAGACTAAGGATTGATAAATGCAATTCCCAGACGATGATAATGGCCAAATGTTGGCTGCAATGGCTGATGCCGGTATTGACCTTACTCAATCAATAGAAGTAGATTTCTTCTTAGTGTTTGATGACCAACGTGATGCCGAATCGGCGTTAGAAGCATTAAGTCAAACCGACATGCAAGGTGAGCTTGAGGTTAACTTTGATGAAGAAAGCACTAAGTGGGAAGTGATTGTTTGCCTGCAAATGGTACCTGATTACGCAGCACTTGTTGCCAAAGAAACTGAGTTAAATAGCTTTGCGCAAGAGTTTGACGGTATTTCTGATGGTTGGGGCGTAATGCAAAACCAAGCTAGCGATAGTGAATTTACTGATGATGACCATGTGCACAGCGAGCATTGCAAGCACTAACATCGCCATCACTAAAGATTGATTTATTGAATGAATCATTCAATGAATCATTCAATGAATCAAAAAGCCGTTAATGCCCAGCATTAACGGCTTTTTGATGATATAAAGCGACAGGGTTTAGTCATCTTCTTTTATGTCATTAATGACTTCTTTGGTTCCGTGACCAATGGCCTTGACGGTATCGCGGGTCCCGTGACCGATTGCAGTGGTCACTTTTTTGGTGGTGTGACCAATTTCTTTGCCAGTGTGTTTTAATTCAGCGCAAGCTGACAAGCCCAGAACAAGGCTTATCGACAGCAGTATTACGACGACTTTTTTACACATTGTAGTAGCCTTATCAATAATCTAATATGAGGTATCATCAGCAACGTCGTTGCTATTTCAGCATAACGGGCTTGATGGTTAAAAGGGTAACATCATGAATTTAAATGCCACATTGATTGGTCAAATTATTTTCGTTTTAACCTTGGTTGTGGTGTTCTTTACCTTAAAGTTTGCCAAAGGTAAAACCCCTAATTTACCGTTAGTTGGTTTTTACGCCATAGTGTTAAACGTTATTTTTGCGCCCGCAGGGTGGATATATTGCTGGTATTGGTCAACCAAACCATTTTTACCCAAATAAACCCAAACTCAAAAACATCACTAGCAGTTAACTTGGGATAATAAACCGTTCGTTCTACTTTAGGTTAACTAATTAACGGAATATTAACCTCGGTTAATGGTGATGTCAGAGACATAACCATGTTCTGTCGCTATTAAGGCTTGTTTGAGCATGGCGGCGGCTTCTGTTGCGGTCATAAAGCTTGAGGTATTAATGTCTTTGCCACTAGTTTGCCAAAAGTCTGTTGCCATTCCTCCTGGATATACCGCAATTAATTTCATCGGGCTATCTTTTAATTCTAATCGCAACGATTCAACTAAGCCTTTAACCGCCCATTTTACTGCACAATAGGTTGACTCATTGGCTTTACCTGCTTGCGCTGCGGTCGACATCACCACGATAACCGTGACCTTGTGATCGCGATAACGACTTACCAACTCTCGTAATACCAGAATGCTTGAAGTTAGGTTGTTGTTGATCAACTGATTAATAGCTTGCGGCGTTTGCTGTTCAATTGGGCCAAAATAACCACTACCAGCACAATGGATCACGCTGCTTGGTGGCGTTGATAAACGCGAAAATAAATCACTGACCTCTTCTGCCACACATAAGTCTGCTGCGTGAGTCTGCACCTTAACTTGCTCAAGAGGAGTCAAGCTGGCCATTACATCCGCTAATTTTTGCTCACTGCGACCAGTGATCAACAGGGTATGATCTTCTGCTGCATATTGTTGAGTCAGTGCAGCGCCTAAGCCGCTGCTCGCGCCCGTAATAACAATCATAATAAAACCTTCAGCCAAATTTACATTAGGTTGGCTACTATACCAATGCATAAGTGAACCGCAAAGTGCTTGTGTTGCATCAACGACTATCAATGGAAGGTGAATAGTCAAACATTGAGCTATTTAATAATCATTTATTTTCCAGAGTCGCTATTAGTTAAGTAAAATTGAATAAATATCTCGGAACGCTTTGTATTTTGACGATAAAGATTGTCTAATAACGCCTCGTCTTATGTCTTACCGACTTCACCCTTGTTGCTAATAACGAGAAACGTAATGTTTGAACTCACGCTCCAGCTCGCGGTTATTTTATTTTTTGTTGCTTTGGTTGCGGGTTTTATTGACGCGATTGCCGGTGGCGGAGGGTTACTGACTATACCGGCATTAATGTGGGCGGGATTGCCGCCTGCGGCCGCATTGGGTACCAATAAACTGCAAGCATGTGGTGGTAGTTTTTTTGCGAGTTTATATTTTGTGCGCAAAGGAATGGTTGATTTGCCTAGCATAAAACTGTCATTGTTATGCGCATTTATCGGTGCCTCTATCGGCACAATATTAGTACAAATGATCGATGCAAAACTACTGGAAGTGGTGCTACCATTTTTGATTTTAGCGATTGGCTGTTATTTTTTATTCTCTAAAAAAATTAGCGAGCAAGATCGCCAGCAAATTCTTACTCCGAGTGTTTTTGCCTTCACTGCGGCATTAGTCGTTGGGTTTTATGATGGTTTTTTCGGTCCCGGTACTGGGAGTTTCTTTGCGTTAGCGTTTGTCTCATTGGCTGGGTTTGGTTTAGCCAAAGCAACTGCTCATGCTAAATTATTAAACTTTGCGACTAACATCGCCTCGCTAATTTTCTTTCTTATCGGGGGGCAAGTGGCGGTCGTGCTGGGATTAATTATGCTCGTTGGCCAAGCGGTTGGCGCAACGTTAGGCTCACGTTTAGTGGTCACTAAAGGGGTTAAAATTATTAAACCTTTGGTGGTGGTGATGTCATTAGGTATGAGCGGGAAATTATTGTGGTCGCAATACATGTGATCTACATGTGGTCATAGTATCGATAATTTGGGCTTATTCACGCCATCATTATTTGACGTTCATGTTTGTTTATATTTAAAGGGATGTTATGCGCATCATTCACACATCAGATTGGCATCTTGGCCAATATTTTTATGGCAAAAGCCGCGCAGCCGAGCACCAAGCCTTTATGACATGGTTACTTGAGCAAATAAGCCTCCATCAAGTTGATGCCATTATTGTTGCTGGCGATATTTTCGATACTGGCACTCCGCCAAGTTATGCCAGAGCACTGTACAATCAATTTATTGTTCAAATTCAACAAACGGGTTGCCAGCTGATTTTACTGGGCGGTAATCACGATTCTGTTTCGACCTTGAATGAATCTAAACATCTACTGGCTTGCCTTAATACTATCGTGATCCCTGGTGCATTAGAACATTTTGAAGAGCATGTATTTGCACTTAAAACCCGCCAAGGTGAAATTGGGGCTATTTTATGTGGGTTACCTTTTTTACGCCCACGTGATGTAGTGTTAAGTGAATCTGGTGAGTCTTCAATGGATAAGCAACGCAAACTGGGTGATGCCATTAGTGCGTTATATCAGCGTTGTTTTGAGCAAGCTAAGCAGCTCAATAGCACATTTACCACGCAGGTACCCATTGTGGCGACAGGTCATTTAACCACGGTAGGAGCCAGCACTTCAGAATCAGTACGTGATATCTATATTGGCAGTTTAGATGCCTTTAATGCGGCACATTTCCCCGCGGCAGACTACATTGCATTAGGCCATATTCATCGCCCACAAGTGGTGGCGAAATCTGCGCATATTCGTTACAGCGGCTCACCGATAGCATTAAGTTTTGATGAACTATCGACCAATAACACCAGTAATAAATCAGTGTTTTTGGTTGAATTTACTGATGCTCAATTATCCCTCGTCACGCCATTAATGGTGCCTATTTTTCAGCCCATGCAGGTGCTAAAAGGTGATTTAGATAGCATTGAGCAGCAGATAAATGCATTTTCTTCTCAAACAGCCGCGACAAAAACCACTTGGTTAAGCATTGAAGTATCGCAGCAAGACTATTTGTCTGATCTACAGTCTCGTATTGCTGACATGACTCAAGACAAGGCGGTTGAGGTATTGCAATTAAAGCGTGCCCGTAGTCAACGACAGCAACACATTAAAAAGCTTGATAATGAAACCTTATCCGAGTTGAGTGTCGAGGAAGTGTTTGCGCGCCGTTTAGCCCAAGAGCAATTTGACAGCGATCCCCAACAGGCACAATTAGGCCGAATTAAGCAGCGCTTTAGCCAAATAGTTGCCGAGGTGGAGTCAGAGCGAAACACCCAAGAAACCGCCGCGAGCCATGTTCTGCAAGAAACGATGACCCATCATGGTAAAACAGAGGTTGCAACAAAAAGTGCTACAGACGGTGAACAGTCATGAAAATTTTAAGCCTTCGTTTTAAAAATATTAACTCGCTTAAAAACGAGTGGAAAATCGACTTTACCCAATCGCCTTTTGCTGAAAACGGACTATTTGCCATCACAGGCCCAACGGGTTCAGGCAAAACCACGATACTCGATGCCATTTGCTTAGCGCTTTACCACCGAACGCCGCGGTTAAATAATATCTCTAAAACCACTAACGAGTTAATGACTCGCGGCACCGCAGAGTGTTTAGCCGAAGTCGAATTTGAAGTGAAAGGCATTGCCTACCGCGCCTTTTGGAGCCAACGTCGCTCGCGCGACAAAGCCGACGGTAACTTGCAAGATGCTCAAGTGGAACTGGCACAACTGAGTGACGGTAAAATTCTTGCCAGTCAAATAAAGCGCAAAACGGAACTCATTGAACAGATCACCGGGCTCGACTTTGCTCGCTTCACTAAATCGATGATGTTATCTCAAGGGCAGTTTGCCGCTTTTTTGAATGCCGATGCCAATGACCGAGCGGAATTACTTGAAGAGCTCACCGGTACTGAAATTTACGGGCTTATTTCTGAGCGGGTTCATCAGCACTTTAGTGAAGCCAAGACTAATGTGAAATTACTCGAGGCCAAACTGGGCAGTGTCGAGTTGTTTGATGAACAACAAGTCGATCAACAAAATAAACAAATTGAACAATTTAAACAAACATTGGTGCAGCAACAATTACAACTGACTCAGTTAAGCCAATTTATCACTTGGGCCACTAATTCTGAGCAAGCACAGCAGGCATTGGTAAAGGTTCAGGGCGAACAGCAAGACGCGCTAACGTGCCAGCAGCAACATAGTGAAGCGTTAATACAATTGCAGCATAGCGAGCCGGCACAACACATTTTGCCATTATTTGAGCAACAGCAAAAAGCGCACAAAAAAGTCCAAGAGTTAACCGCACAGATCCGTCAATTAAGCCAACAAACCGAGCAAGCTGAAACGGCACTGCAAACCCATAAACACCAGCACACACAGGGCCAGCAACAGGTTAAGCAAGTTAATCAGGCGCATAAAACACTGCTGTCGTTGATCGATGAGCAAGTACTGCCGCTGGATCAACAAATTAATCAGCACAGTTATCAGTTATCTCAGGTCAAATTAACCCATCAACAAACATATGAACAGCAACAAAAGGGCCGCGAGCAACAACAACTGTTATTGACCCAGCAACAGGCGCTGACAGCGGCGAAGCAGCAAATTGATCATCAACTTGATAGTTTGCCTCAAGGTCAAGAAGTGGCTAAAAAGTTTGCCGCTTGGCAAACCCAATACACACAAGTTGTGCAACTAAGTGACCAACGTAGCCAAATTCATAACCAATGTACTCAGCAACAAGCCGGCATAAAACAAACTCAAGACACACTCACTGCGCTCGCGCCGCAAATACAACAGGCTCAAGCGGAGCTAACTCAGGCGACAGCGCAGCAAGATGACAGCCAAAAAGCATTAATTACGCTGTTGGCTGGACAAGACGAAACGAAAATTAATGATGATTATCAGCAAGTTGTTCAGCAGCAATCTGGGCGTTATCAATTAACCCAGTTGTTTAGCCAGTTTGCACGCCAGCAACAGCAATGTCAGCAGTTAACCCGTCAATCGGCGCAATTTAAGACTGAGTTGCAGGCACTGCTACAGTCTCTTACTGTGGTGAGAACTCAGTGGAGTGATAAAAATCAGCAAGTTAAAGATGTTCAAATGTTGCTACAGCAAGAGCAACAAATTGCCAATTTAACCATCGAGCGCGCCAAACTAAAAGCGGGTGAGCCTTGCGCCTTGTGCGGCTCGACCGATCATCCGCTAGTTGAGCGCTATGAAGCGCTGAATGTGTCGGTTACCGAGCAAAGGGCGCAACAGTTACAAGCTGAACTTGATGTGATTAAACAGCAAGGTGAGCAACTTAACCATCAGCAAACGGCGTTACAAGTTAACGATGACAATTTACAACAACAGCTAAGTCAAATTCACACAGATATTCAAACCATTGCGCAGCAGTGGCGGCAGCAAACTGAGACATTATCAATCTCTCTTGAGTTGGATTTGCAGCAAGAACAAGCATTAACCGATTACATTGCCCAAACCGAAACCAAACAACAGCAATTGGCTGTCACCATTACTGAGCTTAGCCAATGTCAAAAAACGTTACATCAACACCAACAGTATGTGATTCAAGCACAGCAAGCGCTCGTTAAGCAGATCAATCAGCAAGGGTTATTACAACAACAGCTTGATAACTTGCAGCAAGGTTTACTCAACCATCAACAGCACATTGAGGCCGTCACTGCGCAGCAAACTGCATTAATCAATGCGCTTGAAACACAAATTACTGCTTCAGGGTTAACGCCGCCAACAATAGTGAATGCCGTTATATGGCTCAACGAGTTACAACAACAACTCGAGTGTTGGACTCAAGCGCAGCAGCAGGCTGTCGACAATCAGCAGCAATTGAGTATCACAGCTGAAAAGCTCATGGCCAATCATCAGCAAGCGGACGAGCAGACCGCCAAGTTAACCGCGATCAGTGAACAAGTTGATAAGGTACAGACGCAGCTCAGTACTGTGTTAGCTCAACGTAACGAGGTCTTTGCTGATAAAGTCATTGAGGATGAAAAACAACGCAGTCAAACGGTGTTAGATCAAGCACAACAACAATTTGAGTTAGTACAGCAGCAATTACAAATAGCAGATAAGCACCTTGCCAGCTTAAGTGCACAGCAGCAATCCATGCAAGTTCAGGCAACACAAGTTAATCAAGAATGGCAGCAATTACAAAGCCAATGGAATAGTGCTCTACAAGCGAGCCCATTTTCCGACCAACAAGCTTTCGAGCAAGCATTACTCTGTGCTGATGAGCGTCACAGGTTGCAACAGCTTAAACAACAGTTAGACAATGACATTGTTAAGGCAAATACCTTAGTTGAGCAAGCCATTGCGTTGCAAGCGGAGCTTGCTCTGCTTGGTCAACAACATAACTATGATTTAACCCAACAAGCCGTCATGCTCCAACGGCATCAAGCCCTCGATTCTGAGCATCAACAATTAACGCAGACGCTTTGGCGGTTAACCCATGAGCTAGAGCTAGATGCAAGTAAGCGCGAAGGGCAGCAACAATTGCTAAAAGAGCAGGCACAACAGCAGCAAGTTTACGACGACCTCGCTTATTTGCATGCACTAATAGGCTCACAAAAAGGCGATAAGTTCCGTAAATTTGCCCAAGGGCTTACATTAGATCATTTAGTCGCATTAGCGAATCGACAGCTTGAACGCTTACAAGGCCGTTACTTACTCGAACGCAAAGAGTCAGATGCATTAGAATTACAAGTGCTCGATACCTGGCAAGGTGACACAGTGCGCGATACCCGTACACTGTCTGGTGGTGAGAGCTTTTTAGTTAGCTTAGCCCTTGCGTTGGCGTTATCTGATCTAGTAAGTCATAAAACGAGCATTGACTCACTCTTTTTAGATGAGGGCTTTGGTACCTTGGACAGCCAGACATTAGATACTGCATTAGATGCATTAGATAATTTAAATGCATCGGGCAAAATGATAGGCGTCATTAGCCATATTGAAGCCATGAAAGAGCGGATCGATGTACAGATAAAAGTGAATAAAATGAACGGTCTTGGTATTAGCAAATTACAGAATGAATTTGCGATTAATGCAGGGTGATCTGCCTCAAACTCCAGTGATTACTGCAATCGAGTTCAAATTAAAGGTTAAATAAATAATATTTTATATTTGTAATATGATTGTTTTTTGATATAAAAGAGTGTTGGAATGTAATTTGAGTGCAAAAGTCGGTATGTTAAACCGTTTTTACCGGATGGCGTAGTATCAAGTGTAGGGTTATTTTCATTATAAAAATGAGATAATGACATAGCGTTAACTGACGTTAGCCTCTGTGTCGCAATAACAATGTGCAGTAAAAGAAAATAAATATAAAGAGTCGTCTTTTAGGGTGGATTAGATATTGCTAATAAGTAAAGTTATGGACTTCCAGCGGCTAGCCGCAAGTCAATTGAACTTACCAAACGTGACAAACCTGCACAAGAAAGTCTTGTTAGTAAGTGTATTTGCTGTAGGCGCTGCGCTTTTATGGCCAACACAACAAGAGTTTTCATCACAACGTATTCCTGTGGCCATTGATATTGATTCATTATTGCCACACATAGCTCAGCAAGATACAGCTTTGACGATCGTTAAGCCTGCAACACCTATTTTAAATCGGGTGATTGAAAGTGGTGATACCTTAAGTCGTTTGTTTGAATTAGCCGGTATTGACCAACGAACCATGTATAAAGTGCTTGAGGCTGATTTAGAAGTTTTAGCTTTAGATACCCTGTTACCGGGTAACCGCATCCAATTTTGGGATAATGCCGATGGTGAACTTGATAAATTAGAGCTGTATTTTAACCCTGCTCATCAAGTGGTATTTACTCGTTTTAAAGACGGAACTTACGCCGTAAATGACATTAATATCGATGGCATATGGCAAAACCGCATTGTGGGCGGTGAAATTAACGGCTCTTTTTATGTATCGGCTAAAAATGCAGGCCTAAGTGCTGCCGAGATTCAGAAAGTCGAATCACTGTTAAAGTCAAAATTAAACTTTTCACGTGAGTTACGTGCAGGTGATACATTTTCGGTTTTAGTCAACGATCAATTTGTTGAAGGTGAACCAACAGGTATCACATCGATTGAAGGCATTCGTATTAATACCGGGCGTCGGGACATTACCGCGTTTCAAAATGCTGATGGCAACTATTACGATATTAAAGGTCAAAGTTTAACGCCTGCTTTCCAACGTATCCCATTAAATAGAACTGTGCGGTTAAGTTCTCGGTTCAACCCCAACCGCAAACACCCGATTACGGGTCGGATTCGGCCACATAATGGTACCGACTTTGCTACCCCTATTGGTACTCAAGTGGTGGCTCCGGGTGATGGTGTGGTGACGCTGGTTAAGAAGCATGCTTTCGCGGGTAACTATATTGTGATTGAACATAACAATAAAGTGCGTACTCGTTACCTGCATCTGTCGAAATTTTTAGTTAAACGAGGCCAACGTGTAAAACGAGGGCAGGTGATTGCATTATCAGGTAATACGGGTGCGTCAACGGGTCCACACTTACATTATGAGTATATTGTGAATGGTCGTCCGGTAGACGCAATGAAAGCCGACATCGCAGAAGCTAAAGTCTTACCTAAAAAGCAATTACACGCCTTTCAAGCTTTGGTACGTAGCCGAAGCATGATGATGGATTTGGGTTAATTAGCTGAGGCTTATTACACCGAGTGTAGTTGTGATAGCCATAAAAAATGCAGCCTAAGGGCTGCATTTTTTATGGGTATGCTACTAGTGGATTCTAACGCCTTGGATTACATAATCATGCAAAAAATCTTCAAAGCCAACCTGTGAATTTTTTAATGTATTCATAACACCAATCGTACTGGCTGTACTAACACACTAAACGTAAATATAGCCTATGTGATTGGTATAACTTCTATATATTTAATCAACAATTTATAACAGATATATAATGTAATACCATCATCATTATTATCAAGGTCAACGTAAAATCTTAGCTAAATCAGCTAGACAAATAGATAAATATTCAAAATTCAGCATCCTTAGGTCTATTTTTACAGAGCCTAATCCCCCTGTGTCAGGATCTAACTCTTATACACAAATAAATTTAATTGAACTTTATACTCTTCGGTTGATCTGATCATTTATACAAACAAAATATGTGTAAAGACAATATGCTTATAAAAGACACCGAAGAATGGGCGAATAACTTATTTGAACATGCAGAGCTAGGAGATGAGCGCCGCACTAAGCGTCTTATAAAAATCAGCCATCAAATGGCAAGTAATTCGGGTTGTTCAATTGTTAAGGCATCAGGCTCTCAAGCCTCAATAGAGGGAGCTTATCGCTTTCTTAGAAACGATAAAATTGAAGCGAATGATATTGCTAGTGCAGGTTTCTCTTCACTCTTACCTAAGCTACAACGGTCAAAAAAAATACTTGCGCTAGAAGATACGTCAACATTATGTTATCGGCACAATGTGACTAAGGAACTGGGGCACACAGGCGCATATAAGCAAAGTTCATCGAAAGGTATATTAGCTCACTCAGTATCTGGGCAACTTTTTAAAAGCAAAAAGTTGAGCCCAAAGCTCATCGATTATTTCGCGTAAGGTGATTGGCCCACTTCTTCGGCTACTAACCAGACTCGCATATCAAATTCTAACTGATGGTAATCCGCGAGCATGAAGGTACACAGTTGATAAAACGCTTTGTTGTGCTCTTTCTCCCGCAGGTGAGCCAATTCGTGCACTACCACCATTTGCAATAGCTCAAACGGAATGTGCTTTAAGCGCGAGGTAATTCGAATTTCATTTTTGGCTTTGACTTTATTACCTTGGCGGCGATTAACAAATGAATGCAAACCTAGCGCGTGATGGCTTAAGCTAATCTTGTCATCAAAAATGACTTTGGCTAATGGATCTGATTGACGCATATACGTATTTTTTAATGCTATTGCCATATCGTACAAGGCTTTATCTGTGCGAACGTCGTGTACTTTCGGGTAACGGGTTAAAAAGTGGGTGCCTAATGCGTTTGCATCAACCAATTGGCGAATTTTATCAACCACGTCAGGCTGGTAACCGTTTAAATACCGTAACGCACTTTGCTCATTTTGCTGTTTTTTAATGTCGGCGCTAGTGATCAACAGGCTTATATCGGTTTTGGGTTTTAATGCTTGGCTTGCCGATTTGACGGGCATTTTAGGTGGGGCTTTGGGCGCTTTATTGTCTGACATAGGTCAACTGATTTTTTTTGACGTTACCGCTATCTGTGTCGGTATCGGTAACGCCAATATAGAACGGTGGCGGCAGTGGATTACACTTTACCGAAGATGAGTCGGTTATGCTGAACATAAGCAACGTCAAATGCATTAAGCTGGACGCGTTTTAGATCTAATGACTCAAAGTCAACTTGTGGTGGATTACGTTTTAATTGCTCTTTAACGATCAAAGGAGAAATAAGCGTAACAGGGATATCACTTAATTGAATGGCTGCTTCCAGTTTAAAGCTGGTGGCACTGCCTGCAAATTTACCTTTTTGCTCACGTTCAATAATGGCAATTTCATCGACTTTATAATCGGCGATTAATTTTTGAAACGCAAAGTTGAATTCACGAATTGATTCAGTGCTTGCCGATTGTGAAATACTGAATGAGACTTTACGACATGCTGGCACGTTAAACGTTTCGCCTTCATAGGTCAGTAAACAGATAATGGCTTCGCCGCCTTTTAATTCAACACCACAAATTTTCATGTTAATCCTTACTGGTTTATTCATACGAGAGTGCCGTTGGCATTGTCGTTATCGTTCATTTGTGTAGGGTAACGATTACCCTACATTCATCATCTGTTATCGCAGTTTGAGAGCGATTTAGTCTTCTGTTGTGCCGTCGTCTTCAATAACTTGAATCGGTTTTACTTTACGGCGTACTGGCGCATCACCGACATCGACGCCAGTAATAAAGCGTTTATCACTCTTGGGTGCCGCTTTAGGTTTTTTAGTGGCGCTGGCTCTTTTACTGACTTCAACACCTTTGGTACTAACCGCTGCTTTACCTGCTTGAGGCTTATCTTTTAGGCCGGTAAACTTAGCCTTTAAGCCTTCAATCACAGTGGGCTCAAAGTTTTTACGTAAAAACAGTTGTACTTTTTTAAAGCTGTCCCAATCTTTAGGACCCACAAATGAGACCGCATCGCCTTTAGCGCCCGCTCGGCCAGTACGACCAATACGATGGACGTATTCTTCAGCAAACTTTGGCATATCAAAGTTAATCACTAACGATACGTTGATTAAATCAAGGCCGCGTGATGCTACATCTGTGGTCACTAATATCTGGGATTGGCCTCGAGCAAATTGATCCATAATCTGGTTACGAGCCGATTGCTTTAAATCACCACTGAGCGCAGAGGTGGTAAAACCTTGTGATGCTAATAAAGTGGCTATACGGTCTGTATCTGAACGTGTTGCCGTAAATACAATCACTTGCTTGTGTTGCTCTTGAGTTAAAATGTGCTGCAGCAAGGCTTGCTTATGGTCTAAATGATCCACCAAAATAATACGCTGCTCAATGTCTTTATGTTCGGTGTAAGACTCACCAATCGATACATGACTCGGTGTTTTGAGTAGCGTTGCGGCAATGTCATTAATGCTGTCATGATCTAACGTAGCTGAAAACATCAAAGTTTGGCGACGTTTATGATCGGCTGCATCATTAATTGCTTTTAACTGCGGAGCAAAACCTAAATCGAGCATACGGTCAGCCTCGTCAAGAACCAACAATTCTAGGCCATTTAAATACAAGTGACGCTGTTGTAAGTGGTCCGCAATACGTCCAGGCGTGGCGACAATAAAGTGAGGATCTCTTGACAAGGCTTTGGCTTGGTCATTAAAGTTCTCACCACCGAGTACGCTAATGGCCTTATATTGAGTATTGGCGACTAATAAGCGTAATTGGCCATAAACTTGCTGGGCTAATTCACGTGTCGGTAATAAGATGAGTACCCGAGGATCTTTTTTCGACAATGCTCTTGAAGAGATTACCCGTTGCATTGCTGGCAGTAAAAACGCTAAGGTTTTACCTGAGCCCGTTTTAGACGATGCCATTAAATCTTTACCTGATAAGGCAATGGGAAGTGCTTGCGCTTGAACATCGGTAGGCGTAGAAATGCCAAGGTGCTTTAAACTGTCAAGCAGGCGCTTGTCCAACGAAAAATCGGTAAATTGCAAAGGTAAATCCCCTAAAAAATGTAAGCCGGTGATTATAGCTGTTTCACCTTGCTATAGCCAACAAGAGTCGCTTTAGTTATGCTATTTTTTAGCTTTATATTATTGCCCTCGTTCGGCATCGCTATTGGTCGATTCTGCCGAACCTTTTCGTAAAGATTAATATGCTGAGCATGGAAGGAAAAAAGATGACAAAGCTCACCGTGGGATTAGCCCTAGGCAGTGGAGCCGCTAAAGGTTGGGCACATATTGGGGTATTGAATGGTTTAGCCAAGTTAGGTATTTACCCTGACAAAGTTGCGGGTTGTTCAGTGGGTGCATTAGTGGGCGCGGCCTATGCGAATAATCATTTGGGTGAACTTGAAACCTGGGTGAGTGGTTTTTCGAGTTGGGACGTACTCGGATTAATGGACTTAGGCTGGCGTAAAGGCGGCTTAATTAGCGGCGAGAAAGTATTTGATGTCTTAGCCAATCGCATTGGCGATATCAATATTGAACAGTTAAACCGTCCTTTTGCTGCAGTGGCTACCGATTTATATTCTGGACAAGAGATTTGGTTTAAAGAAGGTGACTTACGCCATGCGGTTCGCGCCTCATGTTCTATGCCCGGCTTTTTACCCCCAGTACAGCAAGGTCATCGCTGGGTTGTTGACGGCGCCGTGGTCAATCCGGTACCTGTGTCATTAGCCCGTTCGATGGGGGTTGATGTGGTTATTGCAGTGGATTTAAACGGTCATCGCCGTGATCAACTTCATAAGGCCCCAGAGCAAGTAAAAAGCCGAAAAGCGAGTAAGTCAGAGACGATTGATGAAAAGGCAGAGCTTGAATCAGGTTTTATGGATTTATGGGGCAAAGGCAAAGACTACATGAGTGTCTTAACTGACAAGCTTGCTATAGGCAGTTCAAAATCCCATCCAGGTATGTTGGCCGTTATGTCACAATCAATGGATATTTTAGAACAACGCCATAAACGCTCGCGTTTAATGGGCGAGCCACCAGATATTTGTATTGTGCCTTATGTTAATGACATTGGCACAATGGAATTTCATCGTGCAAAAGAAGCCATTAAAGCGGGTGAGCAGGCAGTAAAAGATATTCAACATTTAATTGAAGCGACCTTAAATTAACGCTTATGCGGTGTCGAATATGAGTCATGTGTTCATTACGGATGCACGAGTTCGAGACCGCTCGATTAATGTTTATGCAAGAGTGGTTATGCAATAACGGTATTGTCCAATGTGGGTTGTTGTCATCATTATGTTCAATGCCTCTTTTATAAAGAGTCATTGGCAAGTCACTTAGTTTGTTGATATGACAACTAGAATGGTGTTCGATGACAGCGTAGCGCGCTTAAGCGTTATGTTAGCTTGTTGAGTACCGCGCTAGCGGTGTTTGAATATGGCAATATTGATTTACGAAAACACTCCATATTGTGAAATAATTTACCATCTCTCCCCTTGTATTTTTATCCGACGGATCAGTGAACATTCCTACAATATCCATTGCTGAAAGCAAGATATTTTTCAATATTAAGTAGTGCTGAGAATTATGATCTGGATCAAAGTAATGCTCAGCGTTAATGTGTCTAATACACTCTATATTGTGTTTTTTGTAAATTAAAGTTCTATATATAGTGCTTGTAAGGATGGTCGTATGCTTGTAGTCGTGAAAAGAGATGGATGTCGAACCGCCTTTGATGGATGTCGGATCAAAGAGGCTGTAGTTGCAGCAATGGAGTCTGCAGGTCAAGCAGATCATCAATATGCGCAGCAGTTAGCGCAAACGGTTGAACAGCAAATGGCTGCGAAAACCGAAGTTGATATTCACGAACTACAACATGCAGTCGAAAACTTATTAATGTCTGGGCCGTATAAATCGGTGGCACGTCATTACATTGAATATCGCCATGATCGCGATACCCATCGTGAAACTCAAAGTAAATTAAATTGTGCTATTCGCGGCTTGGTTGAGCAATCAGACAGTGCCATTTTAAACGAAAACGCCAATAAAGATGCCAAAGTGATCCCCACTCAACGTGACTTACTTGCCGGGATTGTTGCCAAGCATTACGCCAAAACTCACTTATTACCTAAAGATGTTGTCGACGCACATGAAAAGGGCGAAATCCACTATCACGACTTAGACTACGCACCATTTTTCCCGATGTTTAACTGCATGTTAATCGATTTAGCCGGCATGCTGACTCATGGCTTTAAAATGGGCAATGCTGAAATAGAACCGCCTAAATCGATTTCGACCGCAACGGCTGTGACGGCGCAAATTATTGCACAGGTGGCGAGCCATATTTATGGTGGCACAACGATTAACCGTATTGATGAAGTGTTAGCTGAGTTTGTACAAATTAGTTATCAAAAGCACCTTAGCGTCGCTAAAAAATGGCAAGTGGCCGACGTGGAAGATTATGCGATGACTCAAACCGAAAAAGAGTGTCATGACGCGTTTCAATCGCTTGAATATGAAGTCAACACCTTACATACCGCCAACGGGCAAACGCCCTTTGTTACCTTTGGTTTTGGATTGGGGATATCGTGGGAATCTCGTTTAATTCAGCAATCTATGTTAACTGTGCGCATGGCTGGCTTAGGCAGAAACCGTAAAACGGCAGTATTCCCTAAATTGGTGTTTGCGATTAAAGATGGCGTGAATCATAAAGCGGCTGACGTCAATTACGACATTAAAAAGATGGCATTAACCTGTTCAACTATGCGCATGTACCCTGATATTTTAAATTATGATCAAGTGGTGAAAGTCACTGGTTCATTTAAAACTCCGATGGGTTGTCGTTCATTTTTGGGCACTTATGAAGAAGATGGCCAATTGGTACATGAAGGACGCAATAATTTAGGTGTTGTTAGCCTTAACTTACCGCGTATTGCGTTGGAAGCAGGTCAAGATGAACAGCGTTTTTATCAATTACTCGACCAGCGACTACTGATTGCACGCAAAGCGTTAGATACTCGCATTGCTCGGTTAACCGGGGTTAAAGCGCGAGTGGCACCAATTCTTTATATGGAAGGGGCGTGTGGCGTGCGCTTAAATGCCGATGATGATGTTAGCGAGATCTTTAAAAATGGTCGTGCGTCAATTTCGTTAGGCTTTATTGGCCTACACGAAACCATTAATGCCTTGTATGGCAATGCTGAACATGTGTTTGATAACGCTCAATTACGTGAGAAAGCTGTTGCGATCATTAATCATTTGAAGCAAGCCACTGAATCTTGGAAGCAAGAAACGGGTTATGGTTTTAGTTTGTACAGTACTCCGAGTGAAAATTTATGTAGCCGTTTTTGCCAGCTTGATACGACTCAGTTCGGTGTGGTGGCAGGGGTGACAGATAAAGGCTATTACACGAATAGTTTCCATTTAGATGTTGAAAAGCAAGTGAATCCATACGATAAGATTGATTTTGAACAACCTTATCCGGCTATCGCCAATGGTGGATTTATTTGCTACGGCGAATACCCTAACATGCAGCACAATATTGAAGCGCTCGAAAATGTTTGGGATTACAGCTACAGTCGGGTGCCATATTACGGCACCAACACTCCGATTGATGAGTGTTACGATTGTGGCTATATCGGTGAGTTCAATTGTACCAGCAAGGGCTTTGTTTGCCCCAAATGCGGTAATCACGAACCTAGTCGAGTGTCTGTGATTCGACGAGTTTGTGGCTATTTGGGCAGCCCAGATTCACGGCCGTTTAACTTTGGTAAGCAAGAAGAAGTGAAGCGCAGAGTGAAGCATTTATAATGTATTATAGTGCTTATCATAGTATTGATGTGATCAACGGCGAGGGCACTCGCTGCACGTTATTTGTCAGCGGTTGCGAGCATGCTTGTAAGGGATGCTATAACCAAAGCACTTGGCGTGTGGATGCTGGGCATGTATTTAGCCAAGCGTTAGAAGATCAGATTATTAATGATTTAACCGACAGTCGTATTTTCCGTCGCGGCTTATCGTTAAGCGGTGGTGATCCGCTGCATCCCGCTAACCTTGAAGCGATATTGAAATTGGTGATGCGGGTAAAGGATGAATGTCCCGAGAAAGATATTTGGTTATGGACCGGTTACCAACTTGCTGATCTAAGTGAGCAGCAACAAACCGTGGTGAACTTGGTGGATGTAATGATTGACGGTAAGTTTGAACAAGATAAAGCTGATCCCGCGCTATTGTGGCGCGGTAGCAGCAATCAACAGGTTTATCGTTTTAACAGATAGTGTTTGAATCTAGACGGTGTTAAGCATGAGTGTTTTAAGCGTTCGTGATGCCTAAAGCATGTCGATAACTCTTAGTGCGTTGTTTCGTTCTAAATTGATCGACCACTAAACTCCACAAGGGGGAATCATTGGTTTGTGGTGGTTTCCCTTGGCTTATGCGGCGAAGTTGGCGTTTAATGATAGCCATAGTTGCCAGCCCAGCTAAGGGCTTACTTTGCCAATTAACCATTGGAATAGACGGGATAAACTCGGGCTGTGTTCGCCACTTATTGGCTAAGTTGGGATAAAAGGCGAGGGCGCTGGCAATACCGCATAAGGCAAAGCCGGTATCAATGACTTGTTGTGCCACTGGCAGGCGATAAATCCCCCCTGTTAACATTAAAGGTATAGGGCTGCGCTGGACCAACTGCGCGGTTAAACTTAAAAAGTAAGCTTCTCGAGCTAAGGTGCGTTCATCGGCACTGCGACCTTGCATAGCGGGTGCTTCATAGCTGCCGCCTGATAATTCCACCATTTCTACTTGATGCTGCGCCAGCATAGTAATGACTTTTTCGGCATCGTCGATATCAAAGCCACCCCGTTGAAAATCGGCTGAATTGAGTTTTACCGCAATGTCAAAACCGGCACCACATCTCAGCCTAACTTGCTTGACCACTTCCATTAATAGTTTGGCACGATTATGAAGACTTCCGCCCCATTCATCATTGCGCCTGTTGGTTAATGGCGATAAAAATTGTGCCAGTAAATATCCGTGTGCGGCATGAATTTGTACGCCATCAAACCCCGCTTGTTGAGCCATGCTGGCTGTGGTAACAAAACGTTGGATAACGTCGTCAATATCTGCAGTAGTCATGGCTTTAGGCTCAGAAAACATTGATGAATGTTTACCTAGATCGAGTGCGATAGCTGATGGGGCAATATTCTTACCGCCCATGGTTTTAAACACCTGTCTGCCGGGATGATTGATCTGCATCCATACTCTGGCACTATGTTGTTTAGCCGTTTTGGCCCATTGAGTGAAGGGGGCAAGTGCGCTGCTAGAGGTTAATACCACGCCGCCAGGGCCGGTCATGGCTAAGGGATCAATCATGACGTTGCCGGTGATCATTAATCCAACGCCGCCTTTTGCCCAAGCATCATATAAGCTGAACAATGCGTGATCAGGTTGTTGCAGGGCATTAGCAAGATTTTCTTCCATGGCGGCTTTGACCAACCGATTAGGAATAATTGCGCCATTGGTCAAGGTGTATGGGGTAAAAATGGTATTAGCCATCAAATAATATCCTAAGGTAACCGCTTGAATTAATGTCTCGGTTATCCTACATGTAGCCTAGATAGTCAATTATCCTTATCAAACAGGGATAAAAAAGCACTGCAAAAGGCAGTGCTTTACACCATGTTGTCATTCGATTTTGATCAAACCGAACCCAAACCACTATTGCATTAAATTCGATAGGTTACCGTTAACTTCGCGTTGCGCTCTTCGCCGGGCAATCCGCCTAAGAACATGGCTTTATCGTAATAAGTTTCATTAAAGATGTTATTAATGTTCAATTGAACTTTATAACGCTCAACATCATAACTAATGGCTGAATCGATTACGGTGTAACTTGGTACGTAGCCGTCAGGTATGCCAAACGAACTTGAGTGTGTACTACGCTCATCCACATATTTGGCTCCTAGGCTTAATGATAGTGGCGCTGATAAGCCCAATTCTGCTGCATAAGTTACCCAAGCCCCCGCGGTTACATAAGGCACACCTTTTTGGCGTTGGCCATAATCACTACTATTGGGATTTTGATTGTCTCTGGCATCTTGGTAAACCGCGTTAAGGTTCACTTTCCACTGGTCACTTAAATAAGCATTCAGATCCAGTTCTACCCCTTTGGTATCTTCGCTGCCATCATAAAAGTATGGGTCAATATCAGGCGTGACCGCGCTACTGTCGTAATTTGGGTTGGTATAAGCCAGATTGGTGCGTGAGGTTTTAAACAATACTAATGATGCCAATAATTGGTCATCAAATGCTTTGGCGCGAATACCCAAATCATTACTGATTGATTGCGAATCTTCGCGGTCAGCTTCATTACCTTTTACGTCGCCTAACACACGGTATGCTGTTCGGCCTTTAGAGTGATTAACAAATATAGAGATATCGGCAGTAGGCATAAAGGTTAAGCCTAAATTGTAGGTTACACCGTTATCTGTGGTGTCGGCTTCTGGCTGAGGATCGGCTAGGCTACTGCTGTAGCGGGCATCAACACCTAAGTGTTCATAGCTTTGTTTAATCTCATTAAAGGCAACGCCAATACGGCTGGTAAAGCCGCCCCCTAAGTAACCCACATGTTGTACGCCCAAACCCCATGCAGTGACAGATTTATTGTAGTTACTGGTTAATAATGGGTCGTAATCTTCAAATTCTCCTTCACCCCAATTTGGGTTACGGATATCATAAATAAAAGGTAGAGAGCCTTGATAGGATTGATTGCCGTTGGGGTCTTTCAAGGTATAGTCGGCGTCGTAAATCGAATACTGCTTAAAGCGGATATCGCGGTCTTCAACGTTAACATTGACCAGTAATTCGTTACTAATGTTGCCAATGTCAAAGTCATAACGTAAGTCGGCAAAATACTGCCATGACTTTTCGTCTGCGGACACTTTGCGGTATTCCTGACGACGTGCTGCGTAGGGATATAACACATCATTTTCAACAAGCGGCGCACGAGGATTTTGGTTAATCACTCCATTTCGTTGCCAATATACATAGTTATAAGCACCCGTTTGACGAGCAAAAGCCGTTTCGTAATTACGATATTGCAGCTGTTGGTTTAAGAATAAGTTATCGGTGAGGTAAATATTATGGGTGAGTTTAAAGCGCAACTCTTCACCTTGGTTGTCTTTCGCCATCGGTGAAATAAGCCCATTGGGACCAAACTCATATGGCGTTTGTCCGTCACTGGCACTTAACGAGTCAGCCAGTTGTTGGCGCTGCTCATCGCTAAGTTGTAAACCTTTGCTGCTTGGGTCGTTAACCAGATCTTGCCAGCTAACGTCAGCTGCAGTTTTACCATCGACAGAAGCGGCATTATAAATACGGATAGGATGGCCAATCGAGTCAACCGGAATGGCATCGTTAATGTAAGCAGCAGATAGCATCAGATTTTGGTTGTCGTCTAATACAAACTTTAGTGAGCCATAAACTTCATCTCTGTCGGTACCCAAATCGCGATAGCCATCACTGCGGGCACTTTTAGCCACCACTCGATAAGCCATATCGTCGGTTATTGCGCCTGTGCTGTCGGCCATCAATGAATAAGTGTCCCATTGACCCACTTCTGCTTCAAACAACTGTTTACCGTCAAATGCTGGCTTTTTCTCAATAAGATTAATGACGCCGCCTGCGCTGCCCATGCCATAAAGTCCTGTTGCAGGCCCTTTGAGCACCTCGACTGAGCTGACGTTGGTCAGCGAACGTGTTGGGTTAAAGGTGTTACCTAAACCTGCGCCGCCATACATACCATCATAGGTATAGTTGGCACCTAATCCGCGCACCACTAAGTTGTCGCCAATACCATAATTATTGCCCGCTTGAGTCACTCCGCTGATGTTACGCACCAACTCTTGCATATTAGTGATGCCTTGCGAGTCAATTAATGCCTCATCAACAATAACCACCGCTGCGGGGGTTTCCATCAGTGACATATTCGATTTGGTCGCCAGTCCTGAGTTCATCACCACGTGGTTTTGTCTGCCGTAAACAGTAATACGTTCATAATCAGTTGGGGATGATGTATTGGCCTTATCAGTTGATGCCTGTGTTCCTGCTTTAGGCTGGCTAATGGGAGTTTGTGCGAGAGCATAAACGGGAAACAGTACACCTTGACAGGCAATGGCAAGGAGAGATAAACGGAGTAACGTCATAACAGGCACCTTTATTTACAATAGTGCGAATGATAATGATTATCATAAGTATTGCAATAGTGATTTATCTCAAATGTCGTAAAAAGGGGATATAGGTGATTTGGTTGCGGATCAATTAATCAATATGAGTGAGAAATGCGGATCACTAACTTGGCAGCGAAGGGCATAAACCATGGGGCGATTAGGTATATACGATGGCATAAAACACATTACGTAAGTCATGCAAAATGTGCACAGTCCAATAGTGTTGATTGTTTGTTGTAATGTAATAATATCTTGATTATTTGTATGGGGTGAAAAAGTTTGCTGGTACATTCATATATCAAGCGTTTGCTATTCGCATCTTAGGGGGTTTTGGGTATATAATCTGCCTCCGAAACGGTGTTGTGATAAACGCATAAGCGAAAATGAATCATTAACACAGTAAAGCATTGAAGGTAATCAAATGAATTTAAAGCAAGAGCTGCAGACTTGGAATGATAAATTAGACAAGTTTCGTCGCAAATTAGCCGCGGCTGAAGCACGTGGTGATGCCGCGATTGTCCTGCAGTTTAAGAAAGAAGTGGCAACCGTTACTAAGCGAATCGCAAATATTAAAGGCCAACAAACACGTCAGTTTAGCCAAGAAGGTACAGCGTTGAAAGCGCTAGGCTTTAAGCGCACGCTAACCAAAGCAGAACAAGCTGATATGGGCAAGTTAAATAAATCAGTTAAAGGCTTAGTGGTTGTGCATCCTTTAACGGCATTAGGCCGTGAAATGGGCATTAAAGATGTAACAGGTTTTGCTCCTGCTAAGTTCTAATATTTTCTTTTACAGTTAGTTGTCGTAAGGTTAATTCATGTCGATAAAGTATATCGCAACATCTAAGTTACCCACTCCTTGGGGGGTTTTTGCTATGCACGGTTTTGAAGAGACCGCCACGGGTAAAGAACACGTTGCGTTGACATTCGGTCAACTGGATCCCACTCAACCTATGCTAGGTCGTATTCATTCAGAATGTTTGACCGGTGATGCATTATTTAGTTTACGTTGTGATTGTGGATTTCAATTACAAGCAGCAATGCAAAGCATTGCTGAGAAAGGCCAAGGCTTTTTGTTGTACTTACGTCAAGAAGGACGTGGGATTGGTTTGCTCAATAAAATTCGTGCTTATGAGCTGCAAGATGCTGGCGCCAATACGGTAGAAGCTAATTTGCGTTTAGGTTTTGAAGCGGATATGCGCAAGTACGACATGATTTTGCCTATGCTAGAGAAAATTGGGGTCACTAAAGTGAAGTTGATGACCAATAATCCGCGTAAAGTCATGGCAATGCAAAATGTTGGCATTGAAGTGGTCGAACGTATCCCATTACAAGTAGGTAAAAATCGTTACAACGAATCATATTTAAAGACCAAGTCAACTGAAATGGGTCATATGATGTCGGAGCACTACTTCCACGATGAATAGCCTGACAACATAAAGTTTAGATGATGATGAAACAAAGGCAGATCATACCACTCATTGGTTCATCATCGTTTAGTTATACGCGTTTTTTGTATCCTTTTTCTCGCGTCATATCCGTGACGGTATTACTCATTCTTGGCAGTAATATTAGCCAAGCATCTGAATTATCTCCCGCTACATCGCCTGAATTGATCTCTGAACCAGATGCTTCTCATTATGCATTTGCCAATTACTTAGGCAGTGGTATTTATCGTACCTCTGGCCAAAGTGCTGCTGTTGCCAATATCCCGATGGGATTCGAACTTGATTCAGCAGATGATTACGTGTTGAAGTTACGTTTTACGGCATCGTTTGGTTTTTTTGATTATTCATTTAATGACTTACCTCAAGGCAGTTTTCCTAACAATGTGGGCACTATTACTTTAACGCCAGGGCTTGAATATCATTGGCTGGTGGATGATCAGCTAACATTGGAGAGTTATGTTGATTTAGGCTATGGGCATAATTTTTCGACTTACAGCCATGTCGGGATTTTTTCCACAGGCATATCGGCCCTCTATAAACTTGATGCGCCTTTATTCACCCCTGTATGGGTAAACCGAGTGTATTATGCCGGCTATCAAAGTAATCAAAATGACAGCACAGAAGGCTATTCGGTATTTAAAACCGGTATCGACTTTGGGGTTAATTATGATTGGCAGTGGCAAGATACCCTTGTGGCGCCGAGATTTTTTATTGCCGCACATTGGTATTTTGACAAACTAAAATTCGTCACCCCAGTTGGTAATGATGTTTTAACCTCATACACTTATGAAATCGGCACGACATTAGCCTTTTCAAAACCCATCAGCTTCAGTGCGATAGGCTTAGACAGCGTAAAAATCGAACATTTTGGGTTCAGTTATCAAGTGGGTGGCGGGCTTAAAGTTTGGCGATTAATTTTCGAATTTCCGCTATAAGCCCTGGCAGAGTTTAGCCATTGATAAGCTAATTTGAGCTTGCTCCCCAAATATCGGCATTGACTGGTGTTGTTGATTCTGTACTTGCTGTGTCAGAGTCAGAGTCAGCTTTAGCTTTAGCGGCAACCGTTTTATTTGAGACGGGTTTAGCTGACGGTGTTTTTACCTTCGCAGGCCGCGTTTTAGCCGCAAAAGAACCGCGGTTATCGTCTTTAGGTGGCGGCAAGGGCAGTTTGTTGGCCTTAAGATATAAGTATTCAACTTTATCACGCGCCCAAGGCGTTTTACGCAGAAACTTCAAGCTTGATTTTACACTCGGATTATCTTTGAAACACTGAATATTTATCCTAGATCCTAATGCTTCCCACCCGTACTTTTCAACGAGTTCAGTAACGATAGTTTCTAGTTTAATGCCGTGAAGCGGATTGTTTGCTTGGGTCATGGATTGTGCGAGCTAATTAAGTTTGCAATATTATACCCACATTGTCGCCAAAGTGATATCAACGTAAAAATGGCAGTCAAGGCTGCCATTTATTTAACCATACTGAATGTTATAGCTCGTTGGCTAGTTCAACTTTATCATCATCGTCAATATCATTGTCCGTATCAACATCGCCTTTGCCTTTGGTTTTTATGATCACCATCGCAGTGATTATTGCTGTGGAGACTAAACCTGCAATCGTTGACACTGTCATCGGTAAACCTGCGCCTAATGTTGATGAGTTGAGTATGAAACTAATCACCACACAAGTCATAAACATCGCCGGTACAGTACAAATCCAATGAAATTTATTATGGCGCAGTAAATAAGCTGCTGCAGTCCATAACATCATCACTGCGGTAGTTTGGTTTGCGACACCAAAGTAGCGCCAAATCACCCCGAAATCGACTTGAGTTAGCACCGCACCTACAACAAAAAGGGGCACTGCAAGCATAAGGCGCTTAGGTAACTCGATTTGTTTAATGTTAAAGAATTCAGCCAAGATTAAGCGAGCTGAACGAAATGCAGTATCGCCAGAGGTGATAGGTAATACAATGACACCCAAGATAGCTAAGAAGCCACCAAATGTGCCCAATAATCCGTTAGAGGCTTCGTACACTACGTTAGCTGGGTTGCCTGCCATACCGGCATTTAATCCTTCTACACCACCAAAGAATGATAATGCAATGGCACACCAAATTAGCGCAATAATACCTTCGCCAATCATGGCACCAAAAAACACAAAGCGGCCATTTGACTCATTTTCAACACAACGTGCCATTAATGGTGATTGTGTAGCATGGAAACCAGATACGGCACCACAAGCAATGGTGATGAACAAGGCAGGCCATAATGGCATGTCGTTAGGGTTTAAATTAGTAACGAAGTCACCCATTTCAAAACCCGCTAACATGGTGTGTTCGCTTGACATGGCTAACGCTATGATAAGTCCCACTGACATAAATACCAGTAATGCGCCAAAGAATGGGTATAAGCGACCAATGATCTTGTCGATAGGAACGATGGTGGCAATTAAATAATAGACAAAAATAATACCAACAAAGAGGGTAACATCTAAACCAGTCAGTTTGCTCAGTAAGCCAGCAGGTGCAGAGATGAATACCACGCCGACTAACAATAATAAGATAATGGCAAACAAGTTCATAAAGTGCTTGGCGTTTTTACCTAGGTATTTACCTGCTAAGCTGGGTACTGACTGACCGTTATTGCGTACCGATAGCATTCCCGAGAAGTAATCGTGAACCGCACCGGCAAAAATACAACCAAATACAATCCACAACATAGCGGCTGGGCCATATAATGCGCCTAAAATAGGACCAAAAATTGGCCCCACACCGGCAATATTTAGCAGTTGAATTAAATACACTTTACCTTTGGACATTGGCACGAAGTCGACGCCGTCTGTTTGGGTGAAAGCAGGTGTTTGTCGCTGGGTATTGATGCCGAATACTTTTTCGACAAAGGCCCCATAAATAAAGTAGCCGCCGATTAGCAGGCCCACACAGAGTAAAAACCACGTCATTTTGTTATCTCCCCATTTTTAAGTGATATCACTGTAAAGCAGTTTTTATCAAAAAAGGGTGACAGTTAATTAAGTGGTCGGATCGGGTGCCTAAGCGGTAAATAGGCAGACTAAGCGGCGAGATGAGTTGGTTATTGGTAGCCCAGTAATAATTTAAGCTCTTTTAAATAACGGCGTGAAACGGGCACTTTTGCACCACTACGGGTAGTGACTTCTGCACCTGAATCAATGAGTTCTATTTCAGAAATAGCGTTGGGAGATAATAAATATTGTTTATGGCAGCGGATTAACGGGGTTTTTTCTTGCAACACTTTCAAGGTTAATTGGGTGTGACAATAATTTTTATTTGAGCACACATGGATCCCACCGACATCACTAAAAATATATTCAACATCAGCCGTTGCGACTACTTTGAGTTTATTACCGCTGTAACAGGGTAAATGGGCTAACTGAGTTGGGATCATAGGGTGCATCATTTGTGGTGACAGATCGGCTCTGACTCGATTGAGTGTTTGGTTAAAGCGTTTTTCATCAATGGGTTTGAGTAAATAATCAAAGGCATTGTTGTCAAATGCTTTAACGGCATATTCATCATAAGCAGTGACAAAGACGACTCTAGGCATATTTTCTGGGCTAAGCATGGCAATCAGTTCCATGCCGTTAATACGCGGCATTTGAATGTCGACAAAAATTAATGCGGGTTTTAATTGGTTGATTTGTTGCAGTGCTTCAATCGCATTGCTGCATTGCCCCAACACCTGAATATCTGCTTGTAGTGCCAATAAATCGGCGATTTCTTGACGAGCAAAAGGTTCATCATCAATGATTAAACAGGAGATCATTGGTCTATCTCCTCCAGAGGTAAACGCACACTGATGCAAGTGAATAGATCGGTTTTACACTCGACCTCAATCCCGTATTGGTCACCAAATAAATTTTGGATCCGTTTGTGGACTAAATTCATCCCTAAACCCTCAGTGTTAGTGGATGGTTGGTATAAACCTGCATTGTCGGTCACGCTGAGTAATAAGTCTTCGCCATCGGGTGTGGCTTTTACATTAATAATGCCCGCATCAAGTAAGCGCGATGTTCCATGTTTAACCGCATTCTCAATCAAAGGTTGTAAGGTAAACGCGGGCATTTTTAGATGATGGTAAATTGCCGGAATATCAATGGTAACCTGCAGTTTATCAATAAAACGAGCCCGCTCTATGGAGAGGTAAGCATCAATATGCTCAAGTTCATCAGCCATGGTCACCAGCCCGGTGGTGCGAGTTAAGTTGATGCGCAAAAACTGGGATAATTGCTGTAATAATTGCTTCGACATTTGTGGGTCACGTTTAATAATGGCGCTGATAGTATTGAGCGCATTAAATAAAAAGTGCGGATTAACTTGCGCTTGTAACAATTTAATTTCTGCTTGCATCAATAAACTTTTCTGTTGTTCAAATCGCCCGTAGAGAATTTGGTTTGACAGTAACCTTGCAATCCCTTCGCCTAAGGTGCGATTAATGTTTAAAAAGAGCTTATTTTTAGGTTCGTATAACTTAATGGTGCCAATGACCTCATCGTTACTGAGCAGTGGTATGACTAGACTTGAACCTAAACTGCAATTAGCGGCTATGGAGCAAGCATAGCTAGTGTCGACACCATCGGCAAACATCACCCGATTGTGTGCAATGGCATCAAGGGTGATTTGGGATGAAATTGGCGTATTAGGAATATGATGATCAGCCCCAATACCAATAAAGGCGAGTAATTTATGTCTGTCTGTAATGGCGACAGCCCCGACTTGGGTTTCTTCTATGACGATTTGGGCAACCTTTTTACTCGACTCCAAATCAAAGCCCTTGGACAATAATCCGACACTGCGTTCAGCTATTTTGAGCGCGTTGGTCGAAAAACTGGATGAGAGTTTATCAAACATGGCTTTTTGGTCGCGAACAATACTCATAAACATCGCCGCGCCTAGGGAGTTAATCAGTAGCATAGGTGGAGCGATTAGCTTGACCAATTCCCAAGCTTGGTCAAAGGGTTTTGCGACCAGTAAAATAATTGACATCTGCATTATTTCAGCCATAAACGTCACCCCAAATACGATAATAGGCTGATAAGCCAATTCAGGTTTACCGGCTTTTTTTAAATAATAGCTGATCATCCCAGCAGATAAGCCTTCTAAGGTGGTCGATATCGCGCAGGCAATATCGGTAAATCCCCCCATAGAATAACGGTGTAATCCACCCGTTAGCCCAACCAACAAACCAGTGACTGGACCACCTAGCAATCCGCCTAATACAGCCCCCATCGCCCGAGTATTGGCAATGGCTCCTGATGTTTGCTCACCAAAGTAAGTTGCCATAATGCAAAAGCTGGAGAACACAAGGTAGATAAAGATTTTATGAGGTAAGCGTTTTGATGTTTCTGCAAAAAATTTAAATAACGGCGTTTTACTGACTAAGTAAACGAGAACTAAATAAACACACATCTGTTGTGTTAGCAGTAATATTAACGGCATATTTTCTCTTATGGATTCATTAAAGGCAGTCAGATTTTGGTGGCTAAATATATTATTTTTTTGCTCTGATAAGAGAGCCATTACTGGTTAGCTGGGGGTCGCTAGTGGCGTCTCGTTGCCACAAATATGAGTGCAATATAAATAATACTACTTTAATTTTAGCATGATATTAAAAGGCATCAGCAGTAATTGATTATCAACTCAAGGCTATGACCGAATAGAGATTAGAGATAACGTATCTCTGTGCGCAGCTTATTATCGGGTCCGATCTCTAATAATGACTCGTCTTCAATGATGAATTGTCTGTGCTAATCAAGTATATCTGCGCCCACACGTTGAAACCATTAAAGGTCAATGTTATGGGTATTTGATCACATCATTGGACATCGTGCTTGCCAACATATCTGTTGATAATACTCATCGAAAAGTCCTATCGTTAGCGTGATGTTTTTCTTAATAAATCAGATTGCTTGGTGTTACTTTGCTGATAAAAATCATCAATGAGTATTCTGAGTATTTTTGATTTAGCCACTTTGTTGCTTTTGGCTATCTCATCTAATTGTGAAATACTTTTTTCGGTTAATGTAAAAGTGGCATGACGATAAATTTTAGTACTTTTTTTATCGAGCCCTTTTAGAAAGTCTTGAGTCGTTGAGGTGATAACGGGCTGGTCATGAGACGCCCCTAAACCCAACGCATAATTATTAGCATCTTCAATAAAGTCGTCAACAGATACCTTGACTCGGGTATCTTTAGTTTTCTTGCGCTTAAGATCAGTTAAACTCATAGCTATTTTCTGGCGGAATGGCAAACAGTTCATCGGCAATGGCTCTAATTTCATCAGCAGCTTTACCGCTAGGATCGATTTCTAGGACAGAAGAGCCACTTTCTTCACTATCATCATAGATATTACGACTAAACGTCACTGAGTTGAGTGCACGTAAACCAAAAGACTCCACGACTTCCTTCGCTTCTAAAATACGTTTACCTTGAGATGGCAGTGCAGGGCATTGCGTTATCACAATGGCTGCAATCATTTTGGGATTGACCATCTTACAGGTACTGAGCATGTCTTCCATATGAGGTAAGGTTTTAAGATCGCGACGCTTTGGACGAAGCGGGATCACAACATAGGTTGCTACAGACATGGCCGCTCGCATTGCAAGGTTATCTTGGCCGCCACAATCAACAATGACATAGTCAAACCGTTCATTTAAACTCAGCAGATCATTACGGATTTTGCCATAAAGCTGAATACAATTGATGGCTTTTAGGCTGGGGTCATTATTGCGAGCTTGGATCCAGTCTGATGTGGTTCGTTGCGGGTCGCAGTCAACCATTAGCACATTGGCATCGTATTTTTGACTAATGTGTACGGCAATATTTTGTGCTAAACAGCTTTTTCCACTGCCACCTTTTTCTCCGCCGACGAGCAATATCATGTTGTGATCCTTGATGCTAGGCGCCTTGTTGCACCGAAAATATTGATTGGTATTTTATTTTGAGTACAGAGCCGCCATAGGGTACTGCATAAAATAATCAATTAAATAAGCTGTAAAGCAATATGGTAACTGTAAGGCGAGCATTCGGTACAGCGACAGACTTGGCCTTTAATCGTATTTTGTTTATTGGTATTTTCATTGAACGTTAATGCGATCAAATCACCGACTTTAAAACTGGCTTTGAAGTCAAATAAGACTCCTTTGCGGGCGAGGTCAATACAGATACCATGGTCTATACATGATTCGCCTTGTGCATTAATCCAATCTAGACGGATCCGCTCAGCTTCCATATCTAAACGTAAAGAACTGCGTTTTTCTTCGAACCCTGTTGGCTCTTGCCCCATTATGTATCTCCTTGAAATGGTTAATCTGTCAGCATCTATATCTGTTGCTTTGTGACGGTTCATTACCAACAATACTTAATATCTATTAATCTAACAATTTTCTGGTTTTATTCTATAATTTCAGCTTTTAACGTTCTACTGTTAACTTTTAGCATAGTTACTTTGTTAAGCAAAACCAAACTTTGGTCAACATGCCGAGTAATCGATACTCGGCTTTATTTGGCTGAACCGTTAAGATGATTAATTATCGTAGTCTTGGTTTTTAGGGTAAGGCATTTTCAATTGGCCCCAGCGGATCACGATAACGGTGCTCGCCAGTAAAATGGTCGAAAGCGAAATCGCTAAAATACGCCAATCTTCCATGCCCTTCATGTCTAAAATTAAATACCGAGCCAAGGCGACAATCGCAATATAAAGCGGCATACGGATAGGTAATTTACCTGATTCGATATAATTGACCACCATAGCTAATACTTCAAGATATATGAATAGTAGGAGTAAGTCAGCTAGTTCCACGGTTCTAATGTCAAACATATGAAGAATTTCTTCACCAATGGCAAATACGGTCGCCAGTGCAATAATAAATAACACTAAATATTCGATACTTTTTAAGGATTTTAGGCCTAAGTTTCGCAGTTGTCGCATAATCTTCTACATTAACAAAATCAAGATACTATTATTGACGAATTTGGGATGATTTCCCAGCATTGTTGCTCTATTTTGCAAGATATATCATGGCTTTTTAATAAGTTCTGTCTTAAAAAACGTTAGCCGTACTGAACTGATCAAGTACACCATATGATTGGTATGACTCATTTTAAGATTGACTGGGATAAAACAAGAAGTGTTACAAGTATTGCAGGGGCTCTATATGACAGACATAAAAAAACCGCTATAGCTGTGCTTTAGCGGTTTAAATCGATTATTGCTAAGGATCTATACAATAATATATGGCTAACGATTAACGTTTTAAGCCTTCATTTAGTAAAGGACGCATGGTTTTAACCAGTTGAGTCGTCATTTTCGGGCTGCCAGCAACAATATTGCCTGAAATCATGTAGTTATGCGCACCCATGAAGTCGGTAACGGTACCGCCTGCTTCACGACAAATTAAGTCGCCTGCAGCGATATCCCATGGCTTTAAGCCAATTTCAAAGAAACCGTCTAAACGGCCTGCAGCAACGTAGGCTAAATCTAACGCAGCTGAACCGCCACGACGAATATCTGCACACAATGGGAACACTTCACTCAGAATAGCCATATAGCTTTCTGTGTGTTGGCGTGCTTTAAATGGAAAACCGGTGCCGATCATCGTATTGCTTAAATCATTGACATTGGTTACACGCATACGGAAATCATTGAGCTTAGCGCCTTTGCCGCGAACCGCTGAAAATAATTCTTCACGGACAGGATCGTAAATAACGGCAACTTCAATTTTGCCTTTATATTGAACTGCGATAGATACCGCAAAGTGAGGAATACCACGAACGAAGTTGTTAGTGCCATCCAAAGGATCAACTATCCAAACATAGTCTTTGTTTTCACCACGGTTTTCACCGTTTTCCTCACCAATGACGGTGTGGTCTGGATAAGATTTACGAATTTGATAAGTAATAGTTGCTTCTGCTTCCTTGTCCACACTAGTCACAAAATCATTAATACCTTTACTGCTTACCTCAACACGATCAAGCTCAGTATAGGCGCGCATAATAGTTTGGCCTGCGGCGCGTGCGGCGCGCGTGGCAATAGTCAGCATCGGATGCATTGCAATCCCCTGGATGTTAAAGAACGAGTAAAATAGCGCCCGCATTATACTTAATTTGACAGTTATATCAAATGCAGATTTTCATATAACGTAATTTTTAACGATTGTGTTAATATGTGGATAATATTTTTAGCTAAAAGAAAGTGCTACATGCTCAGTAATATTCGTGTTGTTTTAGTTGGTACCTCGCACCCTGGTAATATTGGCTCTACTGCTAGAGCAATGAAAACCATGGGCTTATCAAATTTATATCTTGCAGAGCCGAGAGCTGAGCCTGATGGACAATCGATAGCGCTGGCTGCAGGTGCGTCAGATATTCTTAAAAACCTGACTCGAGTTGATTCGTTAGAAGAAGCAATAGCCGATTGTAGCTTAGTGATTGCCACTAGCGCGCGCAGTCGTACCCTTGATTGGCCGATGCTTGATCCTCGTGAAGCCGGTTTAAAACTGAATCAAGAAAGCTTAAATGGCCCTGTTGCCATTGTATTTGGCCGTGAAAATCATGGCTTAAGTAATGAAGAGTTACAAAAATGTACTTATCACGTGGCTATTCCAGCAAACCCAGAATATAGCTCGTTAAACTTAGCGCAAGCAGTACAAATTATTTGTTATGAAACCCGAGTCGCGCACCTAGCGCAAACTGAAACTCCAGCAGTGACGGATGAATATCCATTAACCTCTGATCTGGAACGTTTCTTCGTCCATTTAGAGTCAACGTTGTCTAAAACTGGTTTTGTGATTAAAAATCATCCTGGACAAGTTATGACTAAACTACGTCGTTTATACACTCGTGCGCGTATTGAAGCACCAGAGATGAATATTCTACGGGGTATTTTGACTTCTATTGATAAGAAAGTGGATAAATAAGATTAAGCAGTAAAGGAACACATCATGGTCGTCATCGCTAGGCTAAAAGAAGATATTGAATCGATTTATCATCGAGATCCTGCCGCAAACAGTACCTTAGAGATAATATTTAATTATCCCGGTATGCATGCTATTTGGATCCACCGTATTAGTCATAAACTGTGGATCGCCAACTGGCGCTTTACCGCTAGGTGTTTATCGACATTTTCCCGTTGGTTAACGGGTGTTGAAATTCATCCAGGAGCGACGATTGGTCGCCGTTTCTTTATTGACCATGGCATGGGTGTCGTTATCGGTGAAACAGCTGAAATTGGTGATGATTGTACGCTTTATCATAGCGTTACTTTGGGAGGGACCACCTGGCAGCCAGGTAAACGTCATCCCACCTTAGGCAATAATGTGGTTATTGGTGCAGGGGCCAAAGTCCTTGGACCTATCACTATGCATGATGGTGCTCGTGTTGGTTCAAATTCTGTCGTTGTTAAGGATGTCGCCAGTGATCATACTGTTGTGGGCATACCCGGGCGAGTGGTGTCTTCACCGACCAACCAGTCAACAGAAAAAACTGAACGTCGCACCGAAATAGCTAAAAAGTACGGCTTTGATGCGTACGCAGTATCACCCGATAACCCCGACCCAGTGGCTAATGCCATAGGGCAAATGCTTGACCACATGCATTTAATGGACTCTAAAGTAGAAGAACTGTGTAATGCCATTCAACTTATGGGTGGTGAAGTGTGTACTAAAAAGTTGCCAGAATTAAACGTTGATGCGTTCGATGACGTTTCTCGAGAAGCTGCCACAAATCGTAAACAAGATATTGATAAGTTCGACCCGAGTATTTAAAAATCAATAAGTCATTGTAGATTCATGTCAAACAATTGGCCGATAATGCGATTAATTGCCTTATCGGCATTGAATCTTCCAAGATAAAAAGGTTAAATACCTTCTGCGAAAATATGGAACTTTTTGTGATAAGAAATGCCATGATATCCGAGTGCGTTAGTCATATTAATACCCGAGTGTTTTAGTAGGATTAATACTTGACTAAATTACTCGGGTATGTTCAAATTACTGCATACTTTTTGGGAGCAGTACAAGTTATGAAACTTACATCAAAAGGTCGCTATGCAGTGACAGCTATGCTGGATGTTGCGATTCACTCTGCTACTGGCCCCGTGCCTTTAGCCGATATTTCTGAAAGACAAGGTATCTCTTTGTCTTATCTTGAACAACTCTTCGCAAAGTTACGTAAACATGGTTTGGTGTCGAGTTTTCGTGGGCCCGGTGGTGGTTATCGTCTAGGTCTAGAAGCCAACGATATCTCAATTGGTATGGTCGTGCATGCTGTTGATGAATCTGTAGACGCCACTCGTTGTCAAGGAAAAGGTAACTGCCAAAGTGGTACTCGTTGCCTAACCCATTCTTTATGGGGTGACTTAAGTAAACAAATTTCAGAGTTTTTAGACAGTATTTCGCTTGCGGGTTTAATGCAAAAACGAGACGTTCAATTTATCTCGTTAAAGCAAGACGAAATACAAAAGGAACATAGATTGAGTTTGTAACTCCCTATGTTGATTGATAAATCATTATTATTTGTACGTTGTATGTAGCCTCATCTGAGACTGCTGAGTACGGAGTGTATTATGAAGCTTCCTATCTATTTAGATTATGCCGCCACAACCCCTGTCGATCCGCGTGTCGCAGAAAAAATGATGCAACACATGACAATGGACGGTGTGTTTGGTAATCCAGCATCGCGTTCACATCGTTATGGTTGGCAAGCTGAAGAGGCGGTTGATGTCGCCCGTAATCAAATTGCTGATTTAATCAATGCTGATCATCGTGAAATTGTGTTTACCTCAGGTGCGACAGAATCGAGTAACCTTGCGATTAAAGGTATTGCCCACTTTTATCATAAAAAGGGCAAGCACATCATCACTAGTAAAACTGAACATAAAGCAACCTTAGATACTTGCAGACAGTTAGAACGTGAAGGTTATGAAGTCAGTTATCTTGTTCCCGATGCTAACGGCATTATCCCAATGGAACGTTTAGAAGCGGCGATGCGCGATGACACAATTTTAGTCAGTATTATGCATGTTAACAACGAAATTGGTGTCATACATGATATCGATGCCATTGGTGAATTATGCCGTTCAAAAGGTATCTTTTTCCACATGGATGCTGCGCAAAGTGCGGGTAAACTTCCGATTGACGTGCAAACGACCAAAGTAGATTTAATTTCGATTTCTGGCCATAAAATGTATGGACCAAAAGGTATCGGTGCACTTTATGTTCGCCGTAAGCCACGTATTCGTCTTGAATCGCAAATGCACGGTGGTGGACACGAACGCGGTATGCGTAGTGGCACATTAGCAACGCATCAAATCGTAGGCTTAGGTGAGGCAGCCGCTGTTGCTAAACAAGACATGGCCGCTGATAGCGCACGTATTACCCATCTTCGTGACAAGTTGTGGAACGGTATTAAACATATCGAAGAAACCTATATCAACGGTGATATGGAACAACGCTACAGTGGTATTTTTAACGTAAGTTTCAACTTTGTTGAAGGCGAGTCGTTAATGATGGCCTTAAAAGACTTAGCGGTTTCTTCAGGTTCAGCCTGTACTTCAGCAAGTTTAGAGCCAAGCTACGTATTACGTGCATTGGGTTTAAATGATGAAATGGCACATAGCTCAATTCGTTTCTCTATTGGTCGCTTTACTACCGATGAAGAAATTGACCACTCTATTAAAACGATAAATGAATCTATTGATAAGTTACGCGAAATGTCTCCGTTATGGGAGATGTTCAAAGATGGTATCGATTTGGACCAAGTTCAATGGGCACAACACTAATTTAATCTCATTAAATGAGCGTAATACCATTAATCGTAAACTAATAACGACACAGATTTTGGAGTACTATCATGGCTTATAGCGAAAAAGTAATCGATCATTATGAAAACCCACGTAACGTAGGTTCATTTGATAAGAACGATCCATCAATAGTAACGGGTATGGTTGGTGCGCCAGCCTGTGGTGATGTAATGAAGTTGCAACTTAAAATTAATGCAGACGGCATTATTGAAGATGCAAAATTCAAAACATATGGGTGCGGCAGCGCAATTGCATCTAGCTCATTAGTAACAGAATGGGTTAAAGGTAAAAGTGTTGATGAAGCCGCGACCATTAAAAATGCCGACATCGCTGAAGAGTTAGCATTGCCGCCGGTTAAAATTCATTGCTCAATTTTGGCAGAAGATGCCATTAAAGCAGCAATTGAAGAGTATAAAAGCAAACAAGCTAAGTAATACCTGGAGTTAAGATGGCAATTTCAATGACCCCCGCTGCTGCTGATCGAGTTAGATCGTTTCTTGCTAATCGCGGGGAAGGCCTTGGCTTGCGCCTTGGGTTGAGAACATCAGGTTGTTCAGGTATGGCATACGTCATTGAGTTCGTTGACGAACTCAATGACGATGATGAACTTTATAATATCGAGGGTGTGAATATCATCATCGATGCTAAAAGCTTTATTTATTTGCAAGGTATTGAACTTGATTTTGTCAAAGAAGGCCTAAATGAAGGTTTTCAGTTCAATAATCCTAACGCAAAGGGTGAATGTGGTTGTGGTGAAAGTTTCACCGTTTAACGATTATTTACCTATTAAGCCGTTTATATCAAACAGTAAGCATGATATCTGCCCATGAATTATTTCGATCTGTTTAATGTTGTACCTGCCTTTGATATCGATACCGCCTTACTTGCAGAGCGCTACCGCGAACTGCAACGGGCGGTCCATCCCGATAAATTCGCTAATGATACCGAGCAACAAAAGCGCTTGTCAGTTCAGCGTACAGCACAAGTTAATGATGGTTATCAAACGTTAAAAAATCCCTTACGCCGTGCTGAACACATGTTGAGCTTACGCGGAATTGAATTAAGTCACGAAACCACCACATTGAAAGATGGTGCATTTTTGATGCAGCAAATGGAGTGGCGTGAAGCGCTTGAAGACATCGCGCATAACAGTGACCCGCAGCCATCAATTGATGAACTGTATGAATCGTTTGGTGAGTTTGAGTCTGTCCTCTCTGCTAAATTAGCGACGTTATTGGTCAGTGATGATAATGCAGATGCATTATTAGCGGCAGATCAAATTCGTAAGCTAAAGTTTATGGCAAAATTACATGATGAGTTAGCCCGGATTGAAGATGGCTTGCTCGACTGAATTCCCCAAAATTCTAAACCTTATTTATGATTAGCTCGACTAATCGATAACATAACAAGTTGGAACACTATGGCACTGTTGCAAATTGCAGAACCTGGCCAAAGCGCCGCACCGCACCAGCATCGTCTTGCGGTTGGGATTGATCTAGGTACCACCAACTCACTTGTTGCTGCGGTAAGAAGTGCTCAAGCATTGACCTTGCCTGATGAGCAAGGACGTCATTCGTTGCCTTCTGTGGTGCATTATGCTGATACCCGTGTGTTAGTGGGCTATGAGGCTCAAGAACAATCGGCTTTAGATCCACAAAATACTATCATTTCTATTAAGCGTTTTATGGGACGTAGCCTTACTGATATTCAGTCTGGTGTACATCGATTACCTTACGCATTACACGCAAGTGAAAACGGCTTACCGGTGTTTTCTACTCCTATGGGGCATGTTAATCCGATCCAAGTGTCTGCCGAAATTTTAAAACCGCTTATTGCGCGAGCAGAAACAACATTAGGTGGCGAATTAGAAGGCTTGGTCATTACCGTGCCGGCATATTTTGATGATGCACAGCGCCAAGGTACCAAAGATGCGGTAGAGTTGTTGGGTGTTAAAGTATTACGTTTACTGAACGAACCGACAGCCGCTGCCATTGCTTATGGGCTAGATTCAAAGCAAGAAGGCGTGATTGCCATTTACGATTTAGGCGGAGGCACTTTTGATATATCTGTTCTTCGTTTAAGTCGTGGTGTATTTGAAGTGTTAGCCACTGGCGGTGATTCAGCTCTAGGTGGTGATGATTTTGATCATTTATTAGTGAGTCATTTACAACAAGAGTGGCAAATAACCGAGCCAGGCAGTCAATTAGCGCGTCAATTACTCATTGAAGCTCGCCGAGTTAAAGAAGCGTTGACCGACAGTGAAAGCGTTGAAGCCTTGGTCATTATTGGCGAAAAAACATTAACCTGCATTGTGGATAAAAGCTTATTTAACACGTTAATTGGCACGTTGGTGAAAAAAACCATAGGTAGCTGCCGCCGTACTTTGCGCGATGCTGACGTAAGTGTGGATGACGTCATTGAAACCGTCATGGTGGGTGGTTCAACTCGCGTGCCTTTAGTGCGTGAACAAGTTGAAGCTTTCTTTAAAAAAACACCATTGACCTCAATTGATCCTGATCGTGTTGTTGCCATAGGTGCAGCTATTCAGGCTGATATTCTTGTTGGTAATAAGCCCGAATCAGACTTGTTACTGTTAGATGTGATCCCATTATCGTTGGGTGTTGAAACCATGGGCGGCTTGGTTGAAAAAGTGGTCACTCGTAATACCACCATCCCCGTCGCACGAGCGCAGGAGTTTACCACCTTTAAAGATGGCCAAACGGCAATGGTATTCCATGTGGTGCAGGGCGAACGCGAGCTTGTTGATGACTGCCGTTCTTTGGCGCGCTTTACCCTACACGGTATTCCGCCATTAGCGGCAGGTGCTGCGCATATCCGAGTAACATACCAAGTGGATGCTGATGGCTTGCTCAGTGTGACCGCGATGGAGAAATCCACCGGGGTTAATACTTCTATCCAAGTGAAACCATCATTTGGTTTATCGGATACTGAAATCGCGACCATGCTTAAAGATTCGATGAAGTATGCTAAAGAAGACATTACTCGTCGTATGCTGGCAGAGCAAAAAGTGGAAGCGGCGCGGGTGATTGAATCACTTAATGCTGCTTTGGCTAAAGATGCTGCTTTACTCGATGAGCAAGAACGCGAACAGTTAGTGGTTGCGATGGCACAACTTGATGCAGTAGCACAACAAGACGATATTGATGCCATTGAAAAAGCGATTGCAAATCTCGATGACAAAACCCAAGATTTTGCGTCAAGACGTATGGATAATTCTATTAGAGCGGCGCTAAAAGGGCAGTCGGTCGACAACATATAGGTGAAATGATGCCACAGTTAGTATTTTTACCCCATCAAGAACTTTGTCCAGACGGCGCAGTACTTGAAGCCGAAGTCGGTGAGACCATTTTAAACGTAGCCTTACGTAACGGTATTCATATTGAACATGCGTGCGAAAAATCATGTGCTTGTACTACATGCCATGTCATTGTTCGCGATGGCTTTGACCAGCTTGACGAAAGTGATGAGTTAGAAGATGACATGCTTGATAAAGCATGGGGATTAGAACCTGAAAGTCGTTTATCTTGCCAAGCTAAAGTCGTGGATTGCGATATGATTATTGATATCCCTAAATACACGGTCAATATGGTCAGCGAAGGGTAGTCTTTGCCGGAGTGTTAACCCATCAACAGCCCTATTTATAGCGGGTAATTGATCACAAAAAAAAGAGTCAATCTACTAAGATTGGCTCTTTTTTTATCGGTGGTTATTGCCGACATTCATTTTACATAAACTTAGCGCATATATGCGAAATGCTTATTTTTGAGCACTTTTTTGAGCACTCTGTGGACATCGTAATACTGTCTAAAAACTTGCAGATTAAGATTAATGTTCACCTATGAGCATAAATTGCGCCATGTTAATATAAATGACCCAATCGAGTGATGAAATATCACTGAGAAAGCGGATAAGGCTAGGAATATACTCTTAAATTACGTATAATTTGCAAAATTTTTTATACTTGCTCACATTAAGGAAGCTCGTTATGGCGATCGAACGCACATTTTCTATTATCAAGCCAGATGCAGTTGCTAAAAACCACATTGGCGCAATTTATAACCGTTTTGAAACGGCTGGTCTTAAGATCATCGCGTCTAAAATGGTACACCTATCTAAAGAACAAGCTGAAGGTTTCTACGCTGAACACAGCGCACGTCCTTTCTTTGGCGCTTTAGTTTCTTTCATGACTTCTGGTCCTGTAATGGTTCAAGTGTTAGAAGGCGAAAACGCTGTTCTAGCTAACCGTGAAATCATGGGCGCAACTAACCCAGCTGAAGCTGCTCGTGGCACATTACGTGGTGATTACGCTGCAAGCATCGACGAAAATGCTGTTCACGGTTCTGATGCTGTTGAATCAGCCGCTCGTGAAATTGCTTACTTCTTCAGCGCAGATGAAGTGTGCCCACGCACTCGTTAATTGTTGCTGTAAGTTGATCATAAAAGGAGCTTCGGCTCCTTTTTTGTGTTCGCTTCACTAATATCTATTTTTATCTTTATCTTTATTAATTCCTATATCTAATTTATACCAATTTTTTCACTATATTATCAGTGCAGAGTTTTGTTCTTTTTGATCATCACATCGTAAAACTGGCATTATTTCTATTTAGATCAAAGTAGCAGAACGCTAGGGTGTGTGAGATATAGTGTAAACATGCTGTTAATATTCCTTATGATTGGTCAAGGGTATTATTAACAGAATGGGGCAATATTTTACTCGTGTTATTGATGAATATTTATAAGTGAAAACACTTTTTATTAACATTTATGTTGCAAAGTGTGGTATTAAAATCTATTAAATATGATGCAGTTCTCAGTCTAAATACCCCGTGAGCTAAATCCAATACCGTTCATTAAATTGATTGTTACTTACGCATGTCACCCTATGTTGTTAGCCTAGTATTATCACTTTCTTGAATAAAAACCCTTAAATGATTGCTATTGAGTTATTTTTTGAATAAATAATCAATAATTTCGAAATGTCATTCTGGTTGTTTTTACGGCAATCAATAAGGTTTTTTAAATATTAAAATTTATTTTATTAATACTTCCTCCTATTTGGCGTTGCAATACAGTTAAAGATTGGTGGATTATGTTTAATTTTGTTTTACAATTTGTTTTATTCTTGACTTCATCTTGTTAGTTGTCATAGGGTTTTTAATACTTATAATATTAATAAACATATATTACAAGTTAACTTACTGGTTATTATCATTAAAGCAAAAGTCAAACTATTGGTTGGGCCAATTGTTAAACTTAATGTTGTTCACTTGTTGCCCGTGTTGACTAAAGGTTTTTAATTCATTAATAATGCTTCTCGATAATTGGTTTTGTTAAATTCAATCAATTGTTTAATATAAATATAAAAATTATAAATTACTTGTATTCATTTTATATAAGTTATAGGGAAGTTATTCATGAGTTCAGTAACATTAACTGCTAAGGCTATTCGTCGTAGTCTACTGGCTGTTGCAACAACCAGTGTCGTTACAACAGGTTTATTCTCTTCAGCTGTGGTTTCAGCAGAAGAACAAGTTCAGAAAGTGGAAAGAATTGCAGTAACGGGGTCACGTATTAAGCGTGCCGATATGGAAACTGCGAGTCCGGTTAGTGTCATTGATGCGTCATCAATTGTGTCTTCTGGCGCAACATCTATTGATGATGTCTTACAACAAATGACCTCTACCGGTGGCGCGATGACTAACGCTGCCGTGAACAATGGCTCTCAAGGTAACTCTAGTATTAACCTTCGTGGCTTAGGAACGAGTCGTACACTCGTATTAGTCAACGGCCGCCGTATGATTGCCTCTGGTACAGGGCCCGCGTCCACAGTGGATTTGAATACTATTCCAGTATCAATGATCCAACGTGTTGAAGTATTAAAAGATGGCGCTTCAGCTGTTTACGGTACCGATGCCATTGCTGGCGTAGTAAACATTATTTTAAAACGTGATTTCGACGGTTTTGAAATGAATGCTCAAACCGGTATGAGTGGTCAAGGCGACGCAGACGAAACGAGCATAGATTTTACTCTTGGTAACACGTTTGATAAAGGTAATGTGGTTATTAACGCGCAGTACACTAAACGTGGTGATGCAAGCCAAGCAGACCGTGATTTTTCAGATTGCCCAATCTCTGAAACCGGCGCGGCAGGTAGCAAAACACTATATTGTGGTGGTAGCTCATATAGTCAAGGAGGTCATGTTTGGGGTGATCAGAACTTTAACATCACTCCTTCAGGCGCAGACGATGCTTATGCTGTTGGTGACTCAGGATATTACGGTCAGTATGTAGCTGATGACAAGGGTGAGCCAGAGTTTGAGTATTTTGATGGTAAATCTGAAGCTGATGTAAGTGGTCGTGATGGCGCTTTCCATGATTTTACTAGTGATGACAAATATAACTATGCCAAAGACAGCTATTTGTCTACGCCAATGGAACGCATTAACTTAAGTTTTGCTGGCTCATATGATTTGTCTGACAATATTACGTTCTTCTCTGAAGCTATGTATTCTAAGCGTTGGTCAGAACAGCAAATGGCACCACAACCTATTTGGAACAGCGCTGCATGGGCATACAAGCCTAAGTCTGCTGGTGGTTTCATGACTGATGACTTACTTCCTTGGGTTCAAGATGGTGAAGAACTGAGTTATGGCCGTCGTATGGTTGAATCTGGTACCCGTGACTTTAGTCAAGTAGTTGATACGGTTCGTGTTGTTCTCGGTTTAGAAGGCATGTTCGACAACGGTTGGACTTGGGATGCTTCATACAACAAAGGTAAAAACGATTCAGTCGATACCCTTGCAAATCTGCATAACATAGGTTCTATTAACGATGCTGTATTAGCGGGCACTTTTGATCCGTTTTTAGAGTCATCTTGGAAAGGTGAGAGCATTGAACCGTTCGTCTATACTGAAGTTAACAGTGGTGGTAGTGAATTAGATATTATTGCGGCAACACTTACCGGTGATATCGTTGATTTACCTGCTGGTATTCTAGGGTTTGCTGCTGGTTATGAGAACCGTAAAGAGTCCGCTCATTTCACCCCTGATTCATTAACGGCGCAAGGTCTTGCTAATGACCCTCGCGTTGAAGCTACAGCGGGTGATTTTAGTGTAAACGAAGTATATGCAGAATTGGCGATTCCATTGTTAAGCGATTTACCTTTTGCACAACAAGTTGATTTGAGCGCTGCAATGCGTTATTTCGATTACAATACTTTTGGTGATGACACTACTTGGAAGTTAGGCTTAACATGGCGCATGACAGATGATTTAATGTTCCGTGGTGGCCGTTCAACTGCGTTCCGCGCTCCTACTGTAGATGAGTTATTTGGTGGTAAATCGCCATCATTTAATCAAATAGTTCACCCAGCTTCAGAGCAAAGCCAAGCAGAAGTGACTGTGGGGGGTAATGAGTTGTTAACGCCAGAAGAAGCAGATATTACCACTGCTGGTTTGGTGTATTCACCTAGCTTTGTCGATGGGCTATCGTTAACGTTTGATTATTACGATATTGCTATCACGAACACGATTACCGCAGTTGATTCTAATTATGTGGCTAATCAATGTTTAGACGCAAGTGGAGTAACCATTAATACCGATACTGCATTATGCCAAGCTTCAAATATTGAAATCGACGCGACAGGTCGTATTAAGTTTGATAACGGTTTACAAAACGTTGGTGCAACCAACACGTCTGGTTATGATATCAACGTAGCGTATGCCTTCGAGGCAGTAGGGTTAAGCTGGAAAGCAAACCTAGATACGTCGATTTTAGAAACCTATGAAGAATTTGACCCAGATGGTAATGCAGTCGATTACCGTGGCTTTGTAACGGGTAACGCAGGTGGCTTTGCTAAAATCAAAACCAACCTTGATCTAACGGCAAGTGGTGATGATTGGAGTGCGACATACGAAATTCGTTATATTGATGGTATGGATTCATTTGCTTGTAAAGATGATACCTCTGCTTGTTATGCACCTTCTGTAGATAGCATTGTTTATCATGACCTTTCAGGTTCTTATGATCTAACCAGTACGGTTCGTTTATCTGGTGGTGTGAACAACCTCTTTGATAAAGAGCCTCCTTATTACACCGGTAACTTAGATTCAAATACCGATCCATATACTTATGACGTATTAGGTCGTTACTTCTTCGTTCGTGCAAGCGTGAAGTTCTAATTTAACATTTATTGTTAATGTAAAAAGCCGGCTAATTATTAGCCGGCTTTTTGTTTTGCATTGAATAAGACATAAGTAAATGGAATGGCTAAGACACGGCTCTAATGGTTTAGGTGTAACTCATGTCGATGTTTGCGAAGGTATTTTTGCTTAAGATTAATCAGTACAACATTGTTCTATTGGGCCGGCAATTAAGTTTGGTGGTTCTATGTTCATATCACAATCAGAACAAAGCTGATAAATATTGATCTCAAGTTACTAAAAAGCACCTCTGCGTCTTAATTTTATTGATGATTTTGGGTCCGGAAATGGTTCAAGTGTTAGCCGGCGAAAACGCTGCTCTAGCTAATCGTGAAATCATAGGGGCAACTCATCCCGCTGAGGCTGCTCGTGGCACTTTACGTGGCACATTACGTGGAAATATGCTGCAAGTATCGACGTTAACGCCGTTCACGGTTCTGATGCAGTTGAATCAGCAGCATTTGAAATTGCTTACTGCTTCAGCGCAGATAAAGTGTGCACTCTTAATTGTGCTGTCAGTTAATCAAAAAGGAGCATTATCTCCTTGCTTGTTTTTTGTGCTTTGATGCTTAGCTATTTACGTTGCTGAATGGTTAGTCAATCCTGTTATTTAATGTTCAATGTGGCCCAATTCACAATATAGTGTAGGTGAATAATGGCAGCTAACAAGATAACATTTAGTTAACATTTGTACTCGGATGTTGAGTACTGATGAGCTTCGTGTATCGGTTTTGTGTTCCTCTCAAGTGTGATCTCCTCTGTACATAACGTAAGCGAATCGGTTGTTGTGTAGGCCTAAATGACAGTCATTACAAGGCAAGCATTATCGTTATTTGAATAAAGATCGGCTAAAAAAGACGAATGAGTTATTTTTTTGAATAAATACTCAGTAATTTTGAAATGTCATTCTGATTATTTTTACGACAATCAGTAATTTATTTTTTAAATATTACCATTTAATTGTTGATGCATTTTATGGGTAATTGTGTGGTAGTTGTTAATTAAGTTTGCGTTGTGTTTTATTCTGTGTGTTTGGTTGTTTTTTTTGCGTATTTTATTTGTTTTCTTTTTACGTTTTAAAATATTAATAATCTTAGTAAAGATAGTTAAATTTTTTAAGTCATTGATTATTGAACGAATAAGTTTAAGTCAAATTAATTATCAATCCAGATGTTAAATGTGATGTTGTTCACATGTTGTCCATATTGACTAAAGGATTTTTATTCATTAATAATGTTTTTCAATGATTGGGAATGACCAATTATTCATAATTAAAAATATAATGACTTGTTTTATTTTATTCCAAGTTATATTCAAGTTATAGGGAGTTTATTCATGAGTTCAATAACATTAACGGCTAAGGCTATTCGCCGCAGTTTATTAGCTGTGGCCGCAACAAGTGTCGCCACTACAGGCTTATTTTCTTCAGTCGCATTGGCAGCCGATGAACAGAAAGTGGAAAGAATCGAAGTAACGGGTTCTCGTATTCAACGTCAAGATATGGAAACGGCTTCTCCAGTAACCATCATTTCAGCCGAAGCCATTCGCGCCGAAGGTTTCACTTCAGTAGACCAACTACTTCAAGCTCAAACATCAATGGCGGGTGCAGCAGTTGGTTCTAGCACCAACAATGGCGCCGACGGTGTGGCACAAGTTGACTTACGCGGTATGGGTTCACAACGTACGTTAGTGTTATTAAATGGCCGTCGCATGGTGAACTCTGGTTCTGGCGCGGACAGCTCTGTCGATTTGAACTCTATCCCTGTGGCGATGATCTCTCGTGTTGAAATCTTAAAAGATGGTGCTTCAGCGGTATACGGCTCTGATGCGATTGCCGGTGTCGTTAACATCATCACCAAAAAAGATTTTGAAGGTTTTCAATTAGATGTTAATGGAAGCACGACTAGCGAAAGCGATGGTGAGACTGGCGAGATCAGTGGTTTATATGGCTTTAACACTGACGATGGTAACTACACTATTGGTGCTGCGTATTCAAAGCGTGAAAGCATAATTCAATCCGATCGTGATTGGACAACCCCTGGTTATAGCTCATTTTTACCAACGGGTTCATTAGGCGGTAAAGTACGTGATGATGCAGGGAACTGGGTTGATCGTTCAACTGGTTATGACTACTCCACAAGCAGCTATTTCCAAACACCAAACGAGCGTTACAGTTTATTTGCTAACATGGTTCAAGAACTCGACAATAATTTAGTCCTAACAGGCGATGTTCTTTACACTAAGCGTCAGTCTAACCAACAAATGGCGGCACAACCTGCCGATGTTATGCTAAACGTTTGTGATGCTCCAGGTGTGACTGCTGGTGCGGCATGTATTCCCCTTGATCAAGCCATGACTGATGGTGGCATCGAAGCTGATGATACTGGACGAGTTAACTATCGTCGTCGTACAACTGATGCAGGTCCTCGTATTTATTCTCAAGACACTGACACATTTCGCCTTTCTGCAGGCCTTGCCGGTGACTTTGATATCAATACGGGTATGAACTGGGATATCGCTTACACCTATGGTAAAAATAAAGCGGATTCTCAAGTTGAAAACTTAATCAATGCCACCAATCTTAAGCAATCGGTTTATGCTAACCAAGATGCATGGTTCAGTGGTGATCCATTAACAGGTGCAATTGTTAATGACATTAGTTTTACCGAAAATTCTGATGGCGGTAACGAACAACACGTTGTTTCTGCTGGCTTAAATGGTGAATTATTTGACCTAAGTGCTGGTGCTGTCGCATTTGCTATTGGTGCTGAATACCGTTATGAAAGCGGCTTTTACAATCCAGATCCAGTGACTGTTGCGGGTGACAGCACTGCTGCACAACAAGATGCGACAGATGGTAATTACAATGTCATGTCTGTGTTTGAAGAAGTCAGCGTGCCTTTCACTGAAAAATTAACCGGTGAATTTGCCCTGCGTTATGACGATTACTCAACATTTGGTAAAGCGTCAACGTGGAAAGTAGGCTTAACCTATGAAGCCACTGATGATTTAATGCTCCGAGGTGTCGCGGCAACAGGTTTCCGTGCGCCTAGTATCAGTGAACTATTCGGTGGTGACACAGGTTCTTTCGATTACTTAGATGACCCATGGGAAAACGCTCAAGATCCACAGATCTTGGTTCGTTACACTTCCGATGATGAGCTAAAGGCTGAAGAGTCAGATTCTTATACAGCTGGTTTAGTTTACTCACCAAGCTATGTTGACGGTCTATCATTAACCCTTGATTACTGGCGCTTTAAAGTGACCGACGCGATCACTCGTTTAGACGTTCAAGCTGGCTTAAATGAGTGTTTTGCTAACGCCTCTGCAGCTGCCTGTGAAACCTTTAACATCGGTGAAAACGGTGATCTGTCTAACGTAACTAACTCGTTAACAAACGTAGGTAGCCAAGATACTAGCGGTGTAGACTTCAACTTAGCGTATCATTTTGAAGGCTTAACTTTAGATTGGAAGATCAGTAATGACACCACCTACTTATTGAACTTCGAACAAGAAGGCAATGATTACACCAATAAGATTGACGGTAACTTTGGTGCGTATGCAGAAGTTCGTAACAACTTCAGTATTCAAGCGGGTCAAGACAGCTGGAGTGTTAACTACTTCAACCGTTATATCGGTGAAATGGACGACTTAGGGACTGGCGAAAAAGTGGATGCGATTTTGTACCACAACCTAGCGGGTACTTATTATGTTACGGACATGATTACCTTCAGTGCGGGTGTGAAAAACATCACTGACGAAGAGCCTTCAGGCGTATCTAATGGAAGTGATGGTGGTACGGTGCCAGAAGTGTATGACACTATTGGTCGTCAGTACTACGGCGGTGTAACGGTTAAGTTCTAAGATAACGCTGCTGTTAGACATTAGAAAGTATGATTGATTTTTATTTTCTATAGCGAATAGACCTACACAGCGGTGTAGGTCTTTTTTATGGCACCCATTTAATGCTAGATATTGTTAATGCTGGATATTTTAATACTGGATATTGTTATCGCTAGATATTGTTAAGATTAAACAATTGTGTGGTGGTTAGTTAAAGATTGCTAGTGATTTAAGCGTAACTCATGTCGATGTTCGCGACGGTATCTTTGTTCACAATGAGTACAACGCTGTTCCGTTGGATCGGCGATTAAGCGTGGCGGTTCTATGTCCATTTCACAATCAGAGCAGAGTCCATAAAGACCAAGCTCAAGCTGGCAATGTGCGGCATCAAGCTTCATTAACTTGGTGAATATTTCTGTGTCAACGAGTTTTACTTTTGACAGGTAATCAATAACTTGCCCAAGGGAGGTATCCATTGATATATGGGCTACTTCAGTTGTTTTTGATAAATCCTTTATATGTAGCATTAACTCACGCCTCAAAATATTTTCGAGTTGTTGTAGTCTTTGCTGTATGTCCTGAATGTTGTGCAACTGAGATAACCTTAATTGACTATGCCAATGTATAAATTCTATTCTAGGCACAAAAATTTCAGACGTTATGACTAAGATCAATTCTCGATTAGATTTTTGCGATAAAGACATGAATAATAATTTACTATTGATTCATTTTGTGACATTGCACGTGTTGTTTTTGGTTTAGACAATCCAGATTAGGTATGCCGAATTGACATATTGATCATCCACGCATAGCGGTAAGACAATACCAATGCTTATTCGTCAGCGATTAACTTAGATCTGTTAGCTCTTTGCTGTTCAATACTTGCTATGCTTTGTTGAATACGCTTCAAGGCAACCTCTATGTAACTAAAACTATTGATGACTCATTTGATAAAGATCAATAGGAGCTTAGGTTAGTAATATTCACAAAGAGGGAGGATTAAATAAGTGTCCGGTGAGCATGCTGTAAAACCTTAACAATCTCTTCCGTAGTTTTAAACACCCGCAGTTCTCTAAATAAGGCATCCGCTTCAGGATATTGGCGGTTTAAGTAGCTAAACCACTGTTTAATTCGTGAGGGATAGTAATCTGATTTGCGGCCACTCAGCTCCTTGTCGGTATATGCCATTAACAAGCTTAATGTTTGTTGCCAGCTAAAAGGGCTTGCACCGGTTTTAATAGTATCCCCGAGGTTAGGTAGGGATATTGCGCCGCGGCCAATCATCACACTGTCACAACCAGTGACATCCATACAGCGTTGTGCATCTGCTGCGTTCCAGATCTCTCCGTTAGCAATAACGGGAATGGGTAAGCGTTTTCTGACTTCAGTAATGTACTCCCAATAAGCTGGTGGCTTATAGCCGTCGGTTTTACTGCGAGCGTGGATCGCTAGCTCCGTTGCGCCAGCTTCATATACGGCTAAAGCATTCTCCATAAATAACGACTTGTCTTCATAACCTAAACGGATTTTAGCGGTAACAGGGTGTTCAGACGGTACAGCGTCGCGCATGGCTTTGACGATATTGTAAATGTTTTCTGGATATTGCAATAAAACGGCGCCGCCTTTACTTTTATTAACGGTTTTGGCTGGACAACCAAAGTTTGCATCGACGCCATTTGACCCTAGCTCTATGGCTCTGATGGCATTTTGTGCCATCCACTCAGGTTCTTGTCCTAACAACTGAACACGTACTGGCGTGCCAGATGCCGTTAAGCCTTGATGATGTAATTCAGGACACAATTTATAGAAGACTTTTTCAGGCAATAGTATGTTTACTACCCTGACAAATTCAGTCACAACCAGGTCAAATGGATTGATGGCAGATAAAATTTCACGCATATGGTCATCAACCACACCTTCCATTGGAGCTAAAATAACGCGCACAGTACACCTTGCTGAAGTCAAAAGTCAGCTATTTTAACGTGTTTATTATCTGATAGCAGCACTAAATGACTATACGCATATTTTTGTCGAGGTATTGAATAAATTATTATTAAGAATCAGATTGATAGCACTGTTGTAGTGTTTATGTTAACTTTTTTGGAAGTCTATTTTTAGGTTGCCTAGCAATTATTTGTGGTAAGTAAATGGATGTTTTTCACATTTTTTAGTTTTTTTGCAATAAACTTTACTCACTGCAGGTCTCTTTAAGCAAGCCGGCAATGATGTTGGTCACCCTATACAAATAAGAAATAAGGAAGATAAGTATTATGAATTCAATCAAACAAACGACTTTAGCGGTTGCACTTGGTACTGTTGTGATGACGGCTGGCTTTAGCGCTCAAGTAGAAGCTAACCCATTTGGTTTTCAACAATTAACTTCTGGTTATCAGCTTGATGGCGGAGAAGGCAAATGCGGTGAAGGCAAGTGCGGCGGTGATATGAAAAAGTCAGCTGAAAAAGCTGCTGAAGGCAAATGTGGCGAAGGCAAGTGCGGCGGCGACATGAAAATGTCAGCTGAAAAAGCTGCTGAAGGCAAATGTGGCGGCGACAAGATGAACTCTGCAGCAAAAACCGTAGAAGGTAAGTGCGGCGGTCAGAAATAATTAGCTGTGTTTATTTGATAAAGCCTGTACTTATCTGAGAGACTAAGGCCTGAATTTCAGGCCTTAGTTTTATCTGTTTTTTAACTCATTTTTAGCATTACTCATTAATTCAAGGACACGCATTATGTCGACAAATCATGCTGATGGCTTAGCCAATGTCGGGTTAGGGCTTCGTCGCGAAATGCTGGATGAGTTTTGTCGGCATGTGCCAACTGCAATCGAGTTTTTTGAAGTCGCACCTGAAAACTGGATGACGCTCGGTGGCAAGTTTGGACGTCAGTTTAAGCAATTAACTGAACAATATGCTTTTTTCTGCCATGGACTTTCGTTATCAATTGGTAGTCCTGAAGCGCTAGATAGTCAATTTGTACACAATATAAAACGCTTTTTGGATGAGCATAATATTGACGTGTATTCAGAGCATTTAAGTTATTGCTCTGGTACTGGCCATATGTATGATTTGATGCCGATCCCATTTACTGATGATGCAGTCATCCATACCGCTAAGCGGATAAAGCAAGTCGAAGACATACTCGAGCGTCCGTTTATTTTAGAGAATGTTTCTTTTTATGCGGCACCTGGTGCACAAATGAGCGAGGTCGATTTCGTGAATGCAGTCTTACAAGAAGCGGACTGTAAACTGCTACTCGATGTTAATAACATTTATGTTAACTCAATTAACCATCAATATGATGCCCATGCCTTTTTGGCTGCCATGCCGACCGAGCGTATTGAATATTTACATATAGCAGGACATTACCAACAAGACATCGATTTAATGATCGATACCCATGGTGCGGATATTATTGATCCTGTATGGGCATTATTACAGCAATGCTATCAATTACACGGTGTGCATCCAACATTACTCGAACGCGATTTTAATATTCCTAAAACCAAAATTTTGCTGAACGAGATCAATCAGATCCATCAATACCAACAAGATGCTTTAGCTCAGCAGTCATTCGTGAGGAAGGCATAATGAGTTTTATCGCGATCCAACAGCAATTTTTGGATTATATCCGTAATCCCAGTTTACCCTTACCGGAAGGAATAGAGCTGCGGCGAATGCAAGTTTACCGAGAGCTGTTTTTTAATAACATTGTCGGTTTCGTGTCGAGTGCTTTTCCGGTGCTTAAAAGTTTGTATCAGGATGAGCAATGGCAGACATTAGTGCAGCAATTTTTTGTGAAGCATGATTGTCAAACGCCAATATTTGTTGAAATTGCGGGCGAGTTTTTATCCTTTTTACAACACGAATATCATATAACAGAAGATGATCCTGTTTTTATGTTGCCGTTAGCACATTATGAATGGCTAGAGTTGTGTGTAGCGGTAGCGCCTGATACGCCCACGTCTCAATTGATCAATACCGGCGAACTAAGCCAGCATAGCTTGTGCCTAGCGGCCTGTGCCAAGGTGGCGCAATATGCCTTTGATGTTCAACATATTAGCCTTGACTACCAACCCATTGAACCGACACCGCAAGCGCAGTTTTTTTGTGTATTTAGAGATGCAGGTGATGAAGTCGCTTTTTTGCAACTGACACCGTTAAGCGCTCAAGTGCTGGCTTACATTGAACAAATGAGCCTTTCTCAACAAGGTGTAACGGTAGATGCCATTATTAGTTGGTTAAACGAACATTACCCACAAATGCCCAGTGAAACTCTGTTATCTGGCTGTTTACCTCTATTGCAACAATTGGCACAAAAGGGCATTGTTATTTCATCAATTGAGGCATAATAGACTTAGTATATTTAAGGTTTTTATTTTGTGAGGATAGGTCTAAGATAGGCCACTTTTTGCGACTTGCATCACATCCGTTGTCCGCAAAGTTAACCTAAATGTTGACTTAACATAACGAGTGAAAGATGCCAGTAATTGCAGTAACAACATCTTCAATGTAGGAATAATCATGAGTCAGCCGTTCAAAGACCCGTTTAACATCTTTTATCTTATTGGTTTTATTTTAGTTTTGTTAATTCCTATATTACCCGCAAGTCTTTCATGGTTGACTGTAACAGGATTAATTTAACGTTTACTTCAGGTTAACCTGCGATGATATTGTCTTATTAAACCACTCTGTTAGAGTGGTTTTTTGCTTGTATGAGGACGCTTATGGCGGTTAAACGCGGATTTTTTCTTATTATTGGTTTGTGCAGTCTAGTGTTAGGCATCATTGGTATTGCGCTGCCTTTGTTGCCTACGGTGCCATTTATTTTACTGGCTGCGTTTTGTTTTGCGCGTTCCAGTGAGCGTCTTCATTATTGGCTAATTACTCATCCTTGGTTTGCTGAAGGTATTCATCAGTGGCAATCAAAGCGGGCATTAAGTCGATCACTAAAGCGAAAAGCCATGCTAATGAGCGGCCTAAGTTTTATGATTAGTATTATTATTGTGCCGATAGTATGGGTGAAGATTATGTTGTTGTGCATGATGCTTGTTTTATTATTTTTCTTGTGGCGGATCCCAGAGTTAGAATAATAAATAGCCAGTTAATATAAGCCTGTTGCAACTGAGATTAAACGGGCATAAAATCTGCTTAGTATTTTTATCAGAGTCCACCATTTACGTGGACTTTTTTATTGCGTAATCACTTTTATACAGAGTTAACTAATTATGATGAACCAAGACAGTTTAGCGCTTATTAAGCAGAGCATTAAAACCATTCCTGATTACCCTACACCAGGCATTATGTTCCGCGATGTGACTAGTTTATTAGAAAACGCAGACGCCTATAAAGCCACTATTGCGATTTTAGTTGCTCATTACCAATCAAAAGGCTTTACTAAAGTTGTCGGCACCGAAGCGCGTGGCTTCTTATTTGGTGCGCCGTTGGCATTAGAGCTAGGTGTTGGTTTTGTGCCGGTACGTAAGCCAGGTAAATTACCTCGCGAAACCATTAGCCAAACCTATGAATTAGAATATGGTAAAGATACCTTAGAAATTCACACCGATGCCATTAATGCCAATGACAAAGTATTGGTTATCGATGATTTGTTAGCAACCGGTGGCACGATTGAAGCTACAGTAAAACTTATTCGTCAATTAGGCGGAGAAGTGAGCCATGCTGCCTTTGTTATCTCATTACCAGAAATTGGTGGCGAGAAACGCTTACAAGGTATGGGAATTAAAGTATTAAGTTTATGCGAGTTTGACGGCGAGTAATCAAAGCAATATAAACTGCTTTTTTATTAGGCAGTTAACTGCATTGTGCTCTATCAAATACTTGCTCAACAATAGCATGCCAGCCCTTGGCATGTTATTGTTAATCCCTTTAAAGGGATTGAGTCCCGATAGCTCTGTGTGGGGAATTTCATGTCTTACCAAGTACTCGCCCGCAAATGGCGTCCTGCTAAATTTGAACAAATGGTTGGTCAATCCCATGTATTAATGGCATTAACTAATGCATTGAGCCAGCAACGTTTACATCACGCTTACCTCTTTACCGGAACACGCGGTGTGGGTAAAACCAGTTTGGCGCGTTTATTTGCTAAAGGTCTCAATTGTGAAACCGGCGTTACTGCTAATCCTTGTGGTGAATGTTCTAGCTGCATTGAAATTGCTCAAGGTCGATTTGTTGATTTAATTGAAGTCGATGCGGCATCGCGTACTAAAGTCGATGATACTCGTGAACTCCTTGATAATGTGCAATACCGTCCTTCCCGTGGGCGTTTTAAAGTGTACTTAATCGATGAAGTACACATGCTGTCGCGTAGCAGTTTTAATGCATTGCTAAAGACGTTAGAAGAGCCTCCTGAGCACGTTAAGTTTTTGCTAGCGACTACCGATCCGCATAAACTGCCTGTTACTGTATTATCTCGTTGCTTACAGTTTAATCTAAAAAGTTTGTCGCAAGACGAAATTAGCAAGCAACTCGAGTATGTGATCACCCAAGAACAATTACCTTTTGAGCCACAAGCGCTGAGCTTATTAGCCAAAGCGGCCAATGGCAGTATGCGTGATGCGCTCAGTTTAACTGACCAAGCGATAGCGTTTGGCAGTGGCCAAGTGATGCTGACACAAGTGCAAACCATGTTGGGCAGTATTGATGAACAACATGTGCTGGCCTTATTAAAAGCCTTGTGTGATGCCGATGTTGGGCCATTAATGCAAACGGTAGCAAAAGTGTTGGCATTCGGTGCCGATGCTGAAGAAGTATTGCGCAGTTTATTAGAGTTATTGCATCAAATCACCTTAACTCAGTTTGCCCCCGCTGCAGCGCAACAATCGCTGTTTAGTGAACAAATTCTAGCATTCTCACAGCAATTAGCGCCTGAACAAGTACAGCTTTATTACCAAATGTTGCTTAACGGTCGTAAAGATTTAGCCTTTGCCCCCGATCCTAAATCGGGCTTGGAAATGGCGTTACTTCGCGCAGTAGCGTTTACCCCCGAAAAACAAGTAAAACGCTGGCTAACAACGACGCCGGCTAACATTGATTTAAGCGTTATTGACGGTTCATCATCTCCAACGCAAGAGGTCATTGAAACAGGCCCAAAGTCTGATCTTCAGCCGCAAAAAGACATTGTTTTACCGACAACAGCATTATCTATTCAGGATGAAACTGCAGCGACCACGGAGGTGGACGTTGCTGATGCTATCGACGATGAGCCAGTCGCATCTTCACTGGTGGCTGAGCAAGCTTTGTTGTTGGACCAAGCGCAAAGTTTGGGGTTTAATCCATTGCCACCCAAAAGCGATATGCCGATTGGTAATGTTACCAACCACGTCGTCAAGCGTGACGTTAGCCATATGACAGCTGATAAGACTGCTGCCGATATTATTCATACTGCGGCATCAGACAATGGCGATATTCGTGCTGATGCTGAAACGACGACTCAAATCACAACAGCACCGCTGAAAAGGGATATTGCTGCGTCTGAAGAGCGGGTTGAAAAACATCAATTAGCGCAGAGTACTGCAGACAGCAATGTTGTAGAAAATAGTCAATTGAGTGGTAATGCGGATGATATTCCGCTCAACGCGTATGCTTTTATGGATTATGACGTGTCTGATGATATGTCCATGGAATATCAACCATTTGATCATGACGAAGAGGGGGCTTTTTCGGCTTTAAATGGAACAACTGAAGCTAACAATGTTGATGATGTTACTGACTCAAGGTCTGAACCGAAAACGGCTAATCATGTCAGTGATAATACTCGCCCAAACCTCACTGATTCTGAGGATAATGTAGACGATTTTCTTGACGAAGTGTTAGCCAGTCGTGATTCACTTATTGCCGATGTCGGGGTGTTACAACATAAAGATGAACTGGCAAAAAAAGAATCGACAAAAATAATCACTTCAAGAGTGAACAAACCTGCAGTGACATCGGTTGTCAGCGCCAATGAGTCGCCTGCAGTGACTGAAACTGCGCCTAAAGCTTTTGAAGCGTTATCTACAGCCGAAACAATTAATTCTCCAGTAGTGGCAGATTATGATAGGGCTCCTTGGGTCGCGCCCGAAGAGGGTGAGCCAATCAATGCATTTGCAGATGTTCATGATGCGATTAAGCCCGTCACTGAAGCCACTATTCAACCGACAGACACGGCCAGTCATCAGCAAGCTGCTCACGCACATAATCACGCACATAAAACGAGCTCATTGACAGCCCAATCGCTCAACATTAGCGCAGAGTCTGTCGTTCGAGGTCCTACTGATGCGACGCCCATAGATGTAAAAGCCCAATTTGAGCCACACAGTATTCAAGGAAACGAGATTGATTTACATTGGTATAAAGTGATGACTAATGTGTCTGTTGGCGGTAGGGTTCGGCAATTAGGGGTGAACTCTGTGTGTTCGGCATTGTCAAATCCTATGATATTGGTGTTGAAACCCGATCAAAAACATTTGTCTGCCCAGACAGCTATTGATCAACTGCAAGACGCGTTATCTCAATACCTTGGGCAACCGACTCAAGTACAGATCCAGATTGGGATTGTGCCTAAACGAGAAACGCCCCTTGAGTTACGTAAACGTTTTCATCGTGAACTTATCGCACAGGCTCAACAGTCTATTTTGCTTGATGATAACGTTCAGTGGATGGTTCAACGCTTATCGGCTCAATTAGACAGTGACAGTATTGAATATCCGTTGGAACAGCTAGGACAAATTGCGCAGGATATTACACAAATTAACGCTTTATAAATGAACAAATACGGTGATTTAGCTTAAAATGAATATATCTTCATCTCAAAAGTGTATTTGCTAGATTGCCAATCGATTTTATTTCAGTAAGATTAGCGTCACTATGACGACTTGCTAACAACCTTAATTAGAGAGAGATACGACTATGTTTGGTGGAAAAGGCGGTATGGGCAATTTAATGAAACAAGCCCAAATGATGCAAGACAAAATGGCTCAAATGCAGGAAGAAATTGCTCGCACAGAAATGACAGGTGAAGCGGGTGCTGGCTTGGTTAAAGTAACCATGACAGGTAACCACAATGTGCGTACAGTTGAAATTGATCCAAGCTTGATGGAAGACGATAAAGAGATGCTAGAAGATCTTATCGCTGCAGCGTGTAATGACGCAGCTCGTCGCATTGAAGAAAATCAAAAGACTAAAATGGCCGAAGTGACTGGCGGTATGCAATTACCACCAGGGATGAAAATGCCTTTCTAGAAGCTAAGATGCTGACTTTTCCTCGTGTAATTCCCTTGTTATCATTTCTTGGGAATTACATTAGGAATTATAAAGGAATTTGGGGTCTTCATTCTTAGCCTTCTTAGCCTTCTTAGTTTTCTCAGTTTTCTCAGTTTTCTTAGTTTTATGGTCAGGTCGTTCACCCGCGATCCATTTGCCATAGATTGTTGAGTCCTCCCTATCACTATGCCCCATCTGATCCGCAAGCCAAGTAGGAACAGTACTAGCCATTTTTTGGGACAGTATTTAACTCAGGTCGCGTATATGGTTTATTTCACGACTTAGCAATACTCGTCTTCGCTCAACTTATTTGTTTTTATATTTTAGGTGATGCGTTTCACCATAACTGAAAGCATGTAAGTCTTTACGCGTTGATGTTTAAAGGCATTATCAGATGGCTGATCCGCACTAAACCAACTTATAACGGGTGCAACATCCATGCTGTCACAGCCTTGAAAAACGTAAAGGTTATGCCACCAAAGGTGATCATTGGTATTTAATGTCAACCTGACCCCAACTGGCTTTTTTGCTTAGGACATTGTCAACTCGGCCCATTTCACTAACACCCTATATTTCTAACATTCCTTATGAGAAGCTAATCGACACTTTAATTATGGAATATGACAATATGCTCACTTTATATGGCTTTCCCGCAAGTAACTATTACGGTTTGATAAAACATGCCTTGTTATTAAAAGGCATTGATTTTAATGAAGAGCGCACTTATCCAGGCCATCCCTCATATTTGGGAAAAAGCCCTATGGGCAAAGTGCCGTGTATTGGCACAGAACACGGTTTTCTATCAGAAACTGCGGCCATCCTTGAGTATATTGAGCATAATTACCCAGACAAGCCAATCCTGCCCAGCGATGCATTCCAAAGGGCAAAAGGCTTTGAATTGATGCGCATTGCCGAATTGTATGTGGAGCTATCCGCAAGACGGTTTTTACCCGAAATACTCATGGGTGCGCCAAAATCAGAATCAAACCGTGCTGTTATGTTACCCATACTGATAAAGGCCTTTGCATGCCTAGAGAGCATGGCCGCCTTTGGCCCTTATTTGATGGGTGAAAAGTGTACGCAAACAGATCTTGTCGTTCGATACAGTCTTAAGACAGGTGTAATGGTAGGGAAAAAAATCTTTGAAGTAGACTTTATGGAAAAAACACCAAAACTACAAGCGTGGTGGAACACTATGAGCAACGAACCGATTTCAAAAATAGTCGATACTCAAGCTGAAGAGTCCTTCCCAGAATTTATCGGCATTTTGCAAAAAGCGGCTGCTAAATAAGCCCTCACTAATAACGTTTCATATCTAAATATTTACTAGATGAAGCCATTGTAATATTCATATCATCTTAATAAAAAAAGTCATACCAATTCAGATAAAGAAGTGGATTGGTATATATCCCCTCGGTATCAATAACCTGTTATACGTAATCTGAACGATTTCTTATATTAAGCTCAGTAATACTTACTCTTCGGCCTAATACCCTAGGGGGGGTTAGTGAATGAGCCATTAATCGACCCTGAGTATACACTTCATCAAGACGGCTATGCTGCAAAACCAATCGTCTGTACCGTTTTAACCATTGATGTAATAGCGATTTTTTGATATTTAAAGCAAAATTTCAATATATTTACACCATACGGCTAGACTTGAACTTACCTTTTTACACCAGAAAGAGAGCAATCGATAATGACAACATCAAAACAACTATTTACCCTTATCTCCTCAGATGGACAACTTGAAATGTCCTTAAAGGATGTTGATGTGCCGGCCCCTAAACCACATGAAGTAATAGTGCGTATAGAGGCGGCACCTATTAACCCTTCCGATATGTGGCCTATGTTTGGCCCTTCAAATTTAGCCGCTGCACAGCTCAGTGGTGATAAATCAACTCTTAATGCACCTCTTTATCCTGGCATGTTACCCCGTATTAAATCTCGCTTAGATCAGGTTCTCCCCATTGGTAATGAAGGAGCCGGAACCGTAGTGGCTGCAGGTAATAGTGAAGCAGCACAAGCGTTAATGGGCAAAACCGTAGCCATTTTATCGGGTGGTGCTTATGCGCAATATTGTTGTGTGCCAGCCCAAGCTTGTATTGTGCACAACGAGGGCACCTCAGCCAATGATGCCGCTTCCTCTTTTGTAAACCCACTTACCGCCTTGGGTATGGTAGAAACCATGCGTATGGAAGGCCATACGGCATTAGTGCACACCGCCGCTGCATCGAGTTTAGGACAGATGCTAAATAAAATTTGTCTGGCTCAAGACGTCCCTTTAGTCAATATTGTTAGAAAGCAGCAACAGGTGGACATACTCAAGGCGATTGGTGCCAAGTATATTTGTGATTCGTCCAGTGACACTTTCAAGGCTGACTTATATAAAGCCATAGATGAAACCGGTGCTACCTTAGCCTTTGATGCCATAGGTGGGGGCGACGTAGTGAGCGATATACTGACCGCCATGGAACAATCGGGCAGTAAAGACGCAGTAGGTTTTAATACCTATGGCTCTGAATCTAATAAACAAGTTTATATATACGGTGGTCTGGACTTTTCTCCTACCATCTTGAACCGCGCATACGGGATGACATGGAGCATAGGAGGGTGGTTATTGATGAGATTCTTGGGTAAGCTGCAACCTCAGCAAATCGGTCAGCTGCAAAAACAAGTGGCCAATGAAATCAAAACCACCTTTGCCAGTGCATTTACTGATGAATTAAGTTTTGAACAAGCCATGACTCCGGCGATTATTTTGCAGTACACCGCCAAAAAAACCGGTGAAAAATACCTCATTAATCCAAATAAAGCGTAGTAAATTTGCCATATGGGGATGTAGTTGATACATCCCCTTTTTTCGTTTGGTGTAATAACATGGTCTGAATAACGGTGTTGTTCAGGACAGTTGCTACAGAAATGTAGCTAGTCATACCCAATTCTTGATGCAATATTGATGCAATTTTTACAGGTTTTTTCCAGCAACGAACTATAACATTCTTAGCCGTTGAGCATGATTTATGCGACCAAGAAACCATGTCCAAAGTTATTTAACGTCAATAATTTAATAATAAACTGACTATTATGCTGAAGTACGTAATGGAATACCTGCTGTCCTTTATTAAGGATCCCATCACGGTTCTTTTATTGTTTATAAGAAAAATTTGGGGTTTCGTATTTTTTAAAAAGGTTGGTTTATTCAACTAGTGCGGTCTGACTCGTACCAGAGCCACCAATAATGGGTGACCAATGTGACGACCGTACTTTCCATTTTCCAGCCTCCTTAGTATATACTTGGCTAACTCGGGTTCTATAATTTGCCACAGCAGGACTTCCTTTTGGAGTCATAGAACCCTCCGAATAATAATGGGCCAATGCAATTTTATCTGGTACCAAAATGGTAACTTGAATATGTTTAACATCGATATTGAACGCGTCATATTCTTCTAGCCGTCCATCGGCTTTGATTGTTTGGATCAGTCCGCCACTAGACCAGAACTCTATAGCGCCTTCGTTCGAATAGGTGCCTTCAAGCCCCTTGAGATTCTTTTTTACATAAGCATTATCGTCCATGATAGTCTTTTTGACCTCTTGCTCGGTCGCCATCGCTGTTTGAATAAATGTGCCAGTGATAACTAACAATCCAATTAGTGCAATGAATAGTTTTTTCATTATTGTATCTCCTTTGCTATTTGTTAACTCATCTATCATGACTGTTGCTATATTTCCATGGAGGTTGAGGCTCTCCATTTTCAAGAAGTGGAATTAACGTCTCTCATTAGTCGGATATTAATATTAGCAGTATGATAATTAAGACCTTTAATGAATTTTAGAATGAAAAACACTAAAGCTCGTGTTGAAGTATAGATGAACTTATTCCTATTGCTTAGAATATTTCCGTCCTTAGCATTAGCGTGGCGATATTTTTAGTCACGTTGAATTAGGCCGATGACATTAGTATTTAATGACGCTTACTTCTTATAATCTAAATGAACAGTCCTTATACTAAAATCTTATAACGTCTGTTTTGGTATCAACGTTTTTCAGGTGAAATAAAGTTAACGCTTAAATGTAGACTGTTTTAAAGCATGACTCGTCGTTAACACAGCTGCATTTTATGACGTCAATTCTGGTCGCTATTTAACATTAATTTTCTGTTTATTTAAGTTCGGATTTTGAATTTGTATGCTGGGTTATAAACTACGATTTCCTTATTATAAAATTCGGTGCACTCTATAGACAAAGTTAGTTAGAAACTATTTTGGAACTATATTGGAAATTTTAGGATTAATTTTTATGACATAAATAACCCTAAAAATATAAAGAGGTTAAAAGATTAAAATATTAAATAAAATAGTATGTTAATGCTAGTAATATACAATCAACCATTTGCCAGACGAAATTGAAATGCCGATTTAATCTGCGCATTTTTATTGTTAGCCATAAACTGCATTCGCCAGGGCTTATTATTCAATAATGACATAACCTTGTACTTGATAGTCACCCCCAGTGTCATGATGCATTGCTGAAAACTATTTCGAGGATAAGGTTATTAAAAAAGCCGAATACACATGAATCAAAAAGAAAACGGTTAGAATGTTGAGCGTTAATTAACTGACTAAGCGCGTCTTTAGAACGTTAACCTCAGAATGCATGTATCAATATTAACGCTAGCCAAAAAACCTAGTGCAATGTGCGACTTGGGTTTATGTCAGTTATTACATCAGTGAACCAAGTCGTTCATTTTAGGTTATATATCGCCAATCAATTTTTGAAAGTAAACTAGCTTAAAAAGTGTCTGTTTCTAGTTGAGCGCTATCATTAGACCTCACGATAGGGTTTTATCGGCAACAGGGCATAGTTTAGGGCATAGTTTAGGTCATAGTTTAGGGTATCGTTTATTGCTGCTCTGCTTCTATTTTTACCCCATTACTACTTGGTTGCGGCCATTTTGTTTTGCCTGATAGAGTGCTCTGTCTGCATTTTTAATCAGACACAGGTAGTCTTTACACTCAGACGTTAGTCCTGCGACACCAACACTCACAGTAACCCCAATTGAAAGCATATCTATGCCAGGCTCTTTGGGCAGCGGCAACTGAGTGTTCTCCACAACCTGCCTGAGTCGTTCAGCCAGTTTATAGGATGTAGAAATTTGAGTTCGAGGAAGAATGACCACAAACTCTTCACCGCCATATCGGGCAAGTACATCCGACTCTCTTAATGACTCTTTGATATTTTGGGCGATATTTTTCAGTACTAAGTCACCAATCTGATGACCATAGTTATCATTAATGATTTTGAAATGATCGATATCGATCATAAAGATAGACAGAGGCTTAGAGTAACTTTGTGCCCTTTGTGTCTCCTCTTTAAGGCGACGGTCTAAGTAACGACGGTTGAAGATCCCCATTAGTGAGTCGGTGATGTTTTCCTGCTTGAGGGCATACAACTGCATGATGTCGCTGGTCGTTTTGAGTGACAAGCTACAAACAACAAATACAAAAATAGCTCCGCAAAAAAATATAATCGGCACGACGAGATCGAGTGGTTGATAAGCTTTAACTAAGCTAAATTTTGCGTATACGACATAACCTGCGATAAAAAACAGGATCAGCAGAATAAGAAATCCCCAACTATAGCGTAATCTACCTGTCGGTAGCTGACGAAATAGCGTCCATACGGGTGCGATGGCCATTGCCAGTAATAGCGCTCCGCAAATAACCAGTCCGCTACCTAATACGGGTAAAATATCGTACATATAAAGTCCTTATTCTGGTATCACTTCAATTTTGAAAACGCTTCAACCTTGAGAGGTTTTCAATATCGTCGTGAATATCGTCCTTGGAACCACAGAACATATCGGGGATACAATGATAGAATATCAGATGGATTAAACAAAAATGTGATAGCTCTCAAATATAGATTAACTTCTTTTCTGATTATGTGAGCCCGTTAATGAAATGAATGAATATTGTTGTAATTCGGTTGGTTACTTAGATTTTTACTGCAGTATAAACAGAGGTTGTTTGAACCCGCTTCGGTGTTCATCATTATTAACAAGCCTAGCAGAAGAAGTATTAATTGAGCTCTTTACATATCTTCGATGTAACGATGACTCTGGGCATTTGGTTAAAGCATTAAATAAAAACACTTTGTAATGGCTCGATTGTTGGCTTCATTTATTCTAAAAAGCATTAATCTTTGCATTCGAGCGCAGCACAGATAATAATCGCACTGCATTGGTGCTATCGCAGATTGGCTTGGCTGATCACAAAAAGGGTTTCACCAATAACATCACAATGAGTTTAGTTATTAAGGTATTGGCAATTTATGAAATTTAGTCCTTTGGTCGATGAATTAATTCAATCTTTACGCGCTTTGCCAGGCGTCGGACCTAAGTCGGCACAGCGTATGGCGTTTCAATTGCTTGAGCGTGAACGTAAAGTTGGCCTTAAGCTTGCCGATTCGTTACAAAAAGCCATGTCTGAAGTCGGCCACTGTCAAAGTTGCCGTACATTTACCGAACAAGATTTATGCCCCATATGCAGTAGCCATCGGCGTATTAATGCAGGGATTATTTGCGTGGTCGAAACCCCTGCCGATGTGCTTGCCATTGAGGCGGGTGGACATTTCAATGGCCGCTATTTTGTATTGTTAGGGCACTTGTCGCCATTAGACGGTGTTGGTCCTGAAGAACTGGGTCTGGCCTTACTTGAGCGCCATTTAATCTCTGATGAAGTGAGCGAGCTTATTCTTGCCACAAACCCTACCGTTGAGGGGGATGCTACCGCACACTTTATTGCGGATATGGCTAGGAGACACAATGTGGTGATTAGCCGTATCGCTCATGGCGTTCCTGTCGGTGGTGAGCTTGAATATGTTGATAGCACCACCTTAGCCTTGTCATTTAATGGTCGTATTCCGCTGTAGAAAAGCGGCTTACTCATTGAAAACCACTGTGCCAGCGGATCATTAATCAGGTTTGCTGGCATTATTTCATCCATCAAGGGCGATTAATGGGGTAATAGGGGCGGACATTATTCGCCATATTGGCCTGATTTGAGCCTAACGGATGATTTATTATTCAACAAGGCGGTGTTGCCCCTTGAAAATATTGTAACGTTCCCCCATCTCTTGGTTAACACCGATTTTTAAGGCGAGTAGATTAATCGACTCGTGATTGTTTCAACGTAACACCAAGGGAAATATTCATGTCACAACAAGAAACTCATGGCTTTCAAACCGAAGTAAAACAACTTCTGCAGTTGATGATCCACTCTCTGTATTCAAATAAAGAGATTTTCTTACGTGAGCTAGTCTCAAATGCGGCCGATGCAGCAGATAAACTCCGCTATTTAGCCTTAACCGATGATGCCTTATATGAAGGTAACGGTGATTTACGCGTCCGTGTTAGTGCCAATAAAGAAAAAGGCACAGTAACCATTACTGATAATGGTATTGGTATGACCCGTGATAGCGTCATTGAACACTTAGGCACTATCGCCAAATCGGGCACTAAAGAGTTTTTCAGTAACCTTTCTGGCGAAGCGTCAAAAGACACACAATTAATTGGTCAGTTTGGTGTGGGCTTCTATTCTGCTTTCATCGTGTCCAAAAAAGTCACTGTGCGAACTCGTGCTGCCGGTCATGCGGCTAATGAAGGCGTATTGTGGGAGTCAGAAGGTGAAGGTTCATTTAGTGTAGACAGTATTACTAAAAATGAACGTGGTACTGAAATTGTCCTGCATTTACGTGATGAAGAAACCGAGTTTGCTGACGATTATCGTCTACGATCAATTATCACTAAGTATTCTGATCATATCTCTGTTCCGGTACAAATGTGGAATGAAGGTACACCAGAGTCTGATGGCCCTGATGGCGAGAAAGTAGCGGCAACCGAAGGTGAGTGGAAAGTGATGAACAAAGCCACCGCGCTTTGGACTCGTAATAAGTCAGATATCACAGAAGAAGAATACCAAGAATTTTATAAACATATTTCTCACGATTACAGCGAGGCATTAAAATGGTCTCACAATCGTGTCGAAGGCAAACAAGAATACACCAGCTTGTTGTATATCCCAGCCAAAGCGCCGTGGGATATGTGGAATCGTGACCATAAACATGGCTTGAAGCTGTTTGTTCAGCGTGTGTTTATTATGGATGAAGCCGAGCAGTTTTTGCCTTCTTACTTACGTTTCGTTCGCGGGTTAATCGATTCAAATGACTTGCCGCTAAACGTATCTCGAGAAATTTTACAAGATAATCAAGTAACTACAGCAATGCGCGTGGGGATCACCAAACGTGTGTTAGGTATGCTTGAAAAACTGGCTAAAGATGAGCCTGAACAATACCAGTCTTTTTGGGCTGAGTTTGGTCAAGTATTAAAAGAAGGCCCAGCAGAAGACTTTGCTAACAAAGAGCGCATTGCAGGACTATTGCGTTTTGCTTCTACTGATGACAATTCGGCCGCCACAACGGTGTCATTAGCTGCTTATATTGAGCGCATGAAGGAAGGCCAAGACAAGATTTACTATATTGTTGCCGACAGCCATGAAGCCGCAGCAAATAGTCCTCATCTTGAATTACTGCGCAAAAAAGGCATTGAAGTATTATTAATGTCAGAGCGTATCGATGAATGGTTAGTGAACCACCTAACTGAATTCAAAGAGAAGAAGTTACATTCTGTCACCCAAGGTGATTTAGAATTAGGCGAGCTTGAAGATGCGGCCGATAAAGAAGCTCATGACAAAGTTGCTGAAGAATCAAAAGCACTTGTTGAACGAGTTAAAGCTGCACTTGCTGACCGCGTATCGGCAGTTCGTGTTACATCACGCCTAACTGACACGCCAGCATGTGTGGTAGCCGGTGAAGGTGAAATGTCGACTCAGATGATTAAACTGATGCAAGCTGCAGGTCAGCCAGTGCCAGATTCTAAGCCAACATTTGAGATTAATCCAACCCATCCTTTGGTTGAACATCTTAGTAACGAAGCTGACGAAAAACTGTTTGCTGATTGGGCTAACTTGTTATTACAACAAGCGTTGTTATCAGAAAAAGGCAGTCTGGCCGATCCATCAGCGTTTATTAAACTGACCAATCAAATGTTATTGGCGAGTGTAAAATAACTTCGATTTAAGCAGTAAAAGCGGACAATAAGTCCGCTTTTGTTTTTGTCATACCGCGGAGGCAATATGGACTACCTCATCGATCTTACTAAAGATAATATTCAGCAAGTTGTTGATACCTCAATGCAAAAAATGGTGGTATTGGCATTTTGGACTCAACAACAGCCCGAAAGTGTACAGATGTTACAAACGCTGGAACAACTGGTAACGGCACAAGCTGGACGATTTATTTTAGCCAAAGTGGATTGTGAAACAGAGTTAGAAATTGCTAACTATTTCCAAATTCAAGATGTACCGACCACATTAATTTTAGATAAAGGCAGACCGATTGATGGTTTTGCTGGGCAACAAAGCCAACAACAAATTTGCGACATACTCGACAAACATTTACCGCCGATGTGGATACAAGCGTTTGATGAGGTTAAGCAAAAATTAGCCCAAGGCGAGTTATCGTCGCAAGACTTGGGCAAAATAGCAGACCAATTAACAATCATTTATAACGATGCGCATCAGCCAGCTGAAGTTGCATTGGTGATGATAGATGTGGCGTTACAGCAAGGTTTATTAGCGGAAGCAAAAGTGTTGCTAGCCCGTATAGGTTTAGCTGATCAAGATAGTTACTATCACAATTTAGTCGCCAAATTAGCGTTAGCGGAAGATGCGGCAGATACGCCTGAAATTCGTCAACTGCAACAGAATGTTGCCGACCAACCTGACAATATTGATGCGGTGTTAATCTTAGCCAAAGCATTAAATGTTGCCCATCGTAATGAAGAAGCACTCGAATTATTGTTCGCTATTTTACAAAAAGACATGAGCGCTGCAGAGGGTAACGTTAAACAAGTCTTCATGGACATTTTAACTGCGATTGGCCAAGGCAATGCGTTAGCCAATTTATATCGGCGTAAATTGTATACTTTATTGTATTAAACAATTGCAGCCATTTTGTTACAATCCTTATTAGATTTAGGTCTAATGTTATAACAAAAGCGCTATTAATAGTGTGGTAAATGTGCGAAAATCGCCGCCCTAAAAAGAACACAAACTTAAAAGAGGACTTTTGAGATGCGCATTATTTTATTGGGTGCCCCAGGTGCTGGTAAAGGTACCCAAGCTCAGTTCATTATGGAGCAGTACGGTATCCCACAAATCTCAACCGGTGATATGTTGCGTGCAGCAGTAAAAGCTGGCACGGCATTAGGTTTAGAAGCTAAGAAAGTAATGGATGCAGGTCAATTAGTTTCTGACGATCTTATCATTGGTTTAGTGAAAGAGCGTATTACCCAAGATGACTGTGAAAAAGGTTTTTTATTAGACGGTTTTCCTCGTACGATCCCACAAGCCGATGCAATGGCTGAAAACGGAATTGAAATCGATCATGTGATTGAGATTGATGTGCCAGACGAAGAAATCGTTAAGCGTATGAGCGGACGTCGTGTCCATTCTGGTTCTGGTCGCGTTTACCACATGGTATTCAATCCACCTAAAGTGGCAGGTAAAGATGATGTCACTGGCGAAGATTTATCTATCCGTCCAGATGATGAAGAAAGCACCGTACGCAAACGCTTAGGTATTTACCATGAGCAAACTAAACCATTAGTCGATTACTATGGCAAAGTGGCAGCAGAAGGTAAAACTCAGTACAACAAGTTTGACGGTACTCAATCTGTTGCTAAAGTTAGTGAGCAATTGGCCAATATTCTAAAATAATCGCTAATTAACGCCTCAATAAAAAGCCTGCATTGCAGGCTTTTTTATTGCTTAATGGACAAGCTAATTACTCGAAAACGTAATGATAGACAGATATTGGACATCTACGTCTTTCTGTTTACCTCTGAACGGGGTGGGAAACGGTTATCAAACAGCTCTTTGTCCTGGCAATACCGACGCTGCATTGACTTACAATAGGCCTGCTATTGACGCGCAGATTGCCCTTGCTAGTAAAAAAAGGCACGTTTTAAATAAAATCGCTCAAAACACTGTGCATTTTAGCTCTCTATCCATCTCTTATCCCGAGTTAAGGTTATTTAGGCCGTGAAAATGATAAAAGTGATATAGAATTAACGCTTACCTATGATAAAATTTGCCGCCATTTTCGCGGATGACAACTCATTAAAAATTCAATGGGTGTCAGTAATCATTAATTTCACACTTGCATGGATGCCAAGCTATGAGAGTCCAATATGAAGTTCCCTGGTCAACGTAAGTCCAAGCACTATTTCCCTGTAAACAGTCGTGATCCTTTATTAGCTCAACTTACGCAGCAGCCTCAACCTTTTTCTACTTATATTTGTGGGATTGACCAGACGCTGGTGGATATCGAAGCCAAAGTTGATGATGAATTACTTCAGCGTTACGGTTTACCTAAAGGCAACTCAACGCTCATTAACGATGAGCAAGCCCATCATTTGTATAATGAACTTAAGTCCAATGAGATCATCAGTGATGAGTTTGCTGGTGGCACCATTGGTAACACAGTACACAATTATTCTATTTTAGCCGATGACCGCTCAGTGCTTTTTGGGGTTATGAGCCAACATATTATGGTAGGTAGCTACGCTTATCGCTATTTATGTCATACCTCATCAAAGGTCGACCTCAACTTCTTACAACCTGTCGACGGTCCTATTGGTCGTTGTTTTACGCTGATTTCCGACAGTGGTGAGCGCACGTTTGCGATTAGTAAAGGATGCATGGATAAGCTAACACCAGAGTATATCGATAAAGAGGTGGTGCAGGGCAGTTCAGCATTAGTCATCACGGCATATTTAATGCGTGCCAGTGACGGTGACGGTATTACTGATGCCGCAATGACGGCGATTAATTACGCCAAAGAGGCAGATGTGCCAGTCGTGTTAACCTTAGGCACGCGGTTTTTAATTCAAGAAGAGCCAAAGTGGTGGCAAAATTTTATTAATGAACATGTCACTATTTTAGCCATGAATGAAGACGAAGGCGAAGCGTTAACCGGTTTTAAAGACCCATTACTTGCCAGCGAAGCCGCTCTTGAATGGTGTGACATGGTGTTAACCACGGCGGGGGAGATAGGACTTTATACCGCAGGTTATACTGAGGATAATGAAAAACGCGAAACCAGTCATACCTTATTACCTGGAGCCATTCCCGAGTTCAATCGTTATGAGTTTTCGCGACCGAAATTACAAGCAGATTGTGACACGCCGATAAAAGTATACGCACATATTGCACCTTATATGGGTGGGCCGGAATTAATTCGCAATACCAATGGTGCTGGCGATGGTGCGTTGTCTGCGCTGCTTCATGATTTATCAGCCAATACTTTCCATAAAACCAATATACCTGGCTCGAGTAAACATAAACGAGACGGCATATGTTATTCATCATTTTCACAAGTGTGTAAATACGCTAATCGTGTTGCATACGAGGTGTTAGCTCAGCATAGTCCACGTTTGTCCCATGGTTTGCCTGAGCGAGAAGACAGTCTAGAAGAGTCTTATTGGGAACGATGATCTGTCGTCGATAAAAAAAACGATAATGATGCATCATTATCGTTTTTTTTTGTGTTAATTTTTATAGAATAGATATCGACATCTAGTTTATTAATAAGCAATTAGGAGCGCCACGTGAAAGGACAAATCTTAAAAGAGATGCATGTACTTAAGGCTATTGAGCCAGAGTTTGAGACCCAGCGTAGAATTGCTTTTATCAAGGCAAAATTAATAGAAGCTAACAGTCGTACTTTAGTTTTGGGTATTAGCGGCGGTGTTGACTCATCCCTTGCAGGGCGTTTGTGCCAGCTGGCAGTGGATAGCCTTAATCAAGAAAAGGTCAGTGACGAGTACCAGTTCATTGGCGTTCGCTTGCCTTACCATGTGCAAAAAGATGAAGCTGAAGCCCAACAAGCCTGTCAGTTTATTCAGCCTTCACAACTGGTGACAGTGAATGTCCATGATGGGGTTGTTGGCATCCATAATGCCACACTAGCCGGTCTCACCGCGGCGGGTTTAGCATCAACAGATGCTGCCAAAATTGATTTTCTTAAAGGTAATGTCAAAGCTAGAATGCGCATGATAGTCCAGTATGATATTGCAGGGTTAGTAGGTGGTTTAGTTGTTGGCACCGATCACAGTGCTGAAAATATTACCGGTTTTTATACTAAGTGGGGAGATGGCGCGTGCGATTTAGCCCCGTTGTTTGGGCTAAATAAACGTCAGGTACGCCAGTTAGCGGCTTATTTGGGTGCACCTGATCTATTAGTTAACAAAGCCGCTACGGCTGATCTAGAAGACAATAAACCTCAACTTGAGGATGAAGCCGCTTTAGGACTGACTTATGATCAAATTGATGACTTCTTAGAAGGTAAAGACGTTGCCCAATCAGTTGAAGATAAACTCGTTAGTATCTATAAACGTACCCAACATAAGCGTGAGCCTATTGCGACTATTTACGACTAATCGCTAATGTTTTGTAGCGGCGATGTGTTGTCGTGTCAGTTCAATGAGCGCATTAGAATATTGTCGATAATCTAAATATGGTGTCATTAACACTGGGGGCTGGCGCTGTATTTTTTGCTGGTCATCCAGTGATGAATATTGCCGAGGATCCGTTATCCCCATTCGTAGCTGGGCTTCTTTACCACATATAATATGCCAACATACAGAAGGCAGCTTTAAGTCGTCGCTATAATGAACATCTGCTTTAACAATACGTAATTGGCAACGTAAGCGTGATGTTTTAATGTCACTGTTGATGTTCTTGTCGGTTTTTGGTTGATGCCGTTCAGCAGATTCACTAAACAGATTGTCGCGGATCAACTTCCAACAAGCCCCTTTGTTAGCATTGATATCGTGCTCTAAACAGCAAATTTTAGCCATAATGGTGACAATTTTTCGCCAGTGATTTCCATTCAATGCGACGAGTTGTGTTACTGCATCAACGTGAGTGGCTTGCCAATGTTCCGGTAAGGCTGGAGGCGTAGGTAAATAAAAAATGATATCGGGATTCATGGGCCCCCATATATGGCTAAATAAAGCTGATGACATATCATTTCCACTATAGTTAAGGATGGCTATTGTTTGGCGGTTTGACGGTAAATGTTAAGCTATATTGTTGTTCATTTGATATTTATTTTCAATAAGGTTTACTATGCGCGCTATTGTAATTGGGTCGACTAAACATTTTTTGTTTGCCGCATTTTATGCTGCTTTGGGGATTGCTTTAGCGTTAATTATCGCAGCCGTTTGGATGCTTAATGCTCGGCCTAATTTATCATTGTGGCACACTACACACCTAACCTCTGAATATCATCAGCAGTCAGGCTTAACTGATTTTAATCAATATTTACTATTAGAAGATAAACTATTTGCTGAAGTAGAACAGCAAGTTTATCGTCAGTATCAGCCTGAAATAGCGTCTCCTATTAATCGTTATGAGCGCCATAGTCTGTCTGATCCTAGGTTATGGCAGCAAAATTGGAATCGCTCATTTGAATGGAAAAACCCACAAGCAGAGTTTGGCCTATTATTGTTACATGGCATGTCTGATTCACCCTATATGATGTCGCATTTAGCACAGCATTATAAGCAACAGGCATATGTTTTAGGATTGCGTTTGCCCGGCCACGGTACCATTCCGTCTGGGTTAACCGACATTACCTGGCCTGATCTTGCTGGGGCGGTGTCACTTGCCGTGGCACACTTATCTACACAACTGCCGGGTAAACCCATTTATGTGGTGGGTTTTTCAACTGGGGCTGCATTGGCGTTAAACCATGAACTTGAGAATATCAGCTTGGATAAGTCTACGAGCTTTGATGGCATGATCATGTTATCGCCAGCAATTGGTCTTACACCTATTGCTGCAGGTGCTTACTGGCAAGCAAAACTGGGGAAATTACTTGGGCAAGATAAACTGTATTGGAACAGCATTCAAACAGAATATGATCCGTTCAAATATCAATCGTTTGCCGTTAATGCTGGTGATGTTGTGTATCAGTTAACCCAGCGTAATCAGACCTTATTAGAGTCATTATCGGTGCAGCAGTTAGATGCTATTCCGGCGATGTTAACGTTTCAGTCAGTTGTCGATGATACGGTATCTTCGCTTGCTGTGGTTGATTTGTTATATCAAAGGTTACCGGCAAACAAAAACCATCAATTGGTGTTATTTGACGTCAACCGTACTCGGAGCAACAACCAATTACTTTTCCAAGACCCACTGGCATCTTTTGCCCCTTTTTGGCTGTCTAAGCCGTTACCCTATCGCCTAAGTTTGCTTGAAAATGACCCGCAACGTGATCATCATGTTCAGGTAAGGGAGTTAGCCGATAAATCGATAACTAATGATGTATTAGCGTTAAATTTAACTTGGCCTAAAGATGTGTTTTCATTATCTCATGTGGCGTTAAACTTTCCGATTGAAGATACGCTTTATGGGCCTCAATCTGGCAATAATCCTGATAAAATCCAAATAGGCAGAGCAATTTATCAAGGTGAACGGGGCATTTTTAGTATGACAGCCGACGACATGTTACGTCAGAAATGGAATCCATTTTATCCTTATATGATGACTCGAATTGATGCGTTTACTCAAGGACATCAATCTGAGTCATCATTGGATAATAAACCGCTAAAGTTTAGTCAGAAATGATATTAATTATTGTCCGGTTTCGTCCCTGCTGTTTTGCTTGATAGAGATTATCATCTGCAACTTTAATCCACTTATCGAGTTGCACGTTATAGTCCGCATTTGCTGTAATCGCGCCAATACTAACTGTCACTTTGAATGATTGTTTATCTTCGGGTGAGGTGATATTTAATTGTGACAATGCTTCTCTAAAGCCATTGAGATGTTGTTCAATATGTAAGGCGTTGGACAAAGGCAAAATCAGTAGAAATTCTTCTCCGCCATAGCGGGCCACAATATCAATGTCACGTTTAAAATATGTCTGCATTAATTGAGATACGTTTCGTAAGCACTCATCTCCAGCCAAATGCCCATAGTTATCATTAACTCTTTTGAATAAATCCAAGTCAAGCAAGACAACGGTAATAGCTTGTTCACTGCGTAAACAAAAATCCAATAGCTCACCAAATTTACGTTCAGCATAACGGCGATTATATAAGCCTGTTAAAGGATCACGATCAACCAGTTCAGTTAGCTTTATGTTGGCTTTTTCTAATTCTGCAGTACGGTTAGCAACGGTCTGTTCTAACTCCAATTGATGAGCAACCAGTTGTTGTTTACTGGTCACTAAGCGTTGATACAAGCTGAACACTTCTTTAGGTGAATTTTCGTCAATAGTTGATGCTTTTCCTGTATCGGGCTGACTAAATTGATTGGCTACTGCTTCTAATGGCACGGTCAATAACGTACTCAGCTTTGTTGATATATAAAACGTACACACTAATGAAATCAGCAACAGAATAAAACTACTAAACATTTGTTCTTCGGCCAACTTTAGTAATGGTGAGAACTCTTTTAAAATATAAACAGTCCAACCATTATTCAATTCATGGTGAGTATAAATATACTCAGGCACAATTGAGGTCGTATGGTGAATATTGATAAGGTCAAGGTTGGCGCGATACACACCTTTGTTTATGACAAAATTAAATTGTGATAGTGGTTTAAAAGCAAGCTTTTCTGAAGCGTAAATAATTTGATTTTGCTCATCAACCATCACTACAGATTCATCAGTGCTGTATTTATTGACTTGATCAATATATGAAAAGTGGCTCAAATCAAGCGAGCCTTCTATAATCCCTGCTATTTTTGTGTGTTGCTCATCGAGATAAAACGGTGCACTCATGGCAATAATGGCATCATTGCCAAAGCCGCGACCCAGAAAGGCGGATGATACAAAAAAGCGGTGATTGTAAAACGATTCAATAAAATATTCGCGGTCTTTAATATTGATGCTTTGTTGTTGTTTTTGGATTGAGAGCAGTCTTGACAATGGGCTAGCGTTGACAATGTTAGCGGCAGGATCGGCAATTAGCATGCTAATAAAGCTTGGGTAGCTTTGATGCAAACTCGATAAAATAGCTTGCCATTGCTCAGGCGTATCGGCCATTAAATTTAATTGATTGGCGGTATTTTGGATCACGGCCTTATGGTTTTCGATATGATTCTGTGCCGCGGTAGAGATATGCACAACCGCTTCTGTCATATTTTGTTTTAACATGACTTGTTGACGCTCTAAAGAATAAAAATTAAAGATTAACGCCGAAAACAGTAATGTTAACGTGACCATCAACGTGAAAAAATAGGTCAGTTGCGCGCTTAATTGTCTGCGATGGCGGTCTTTTACTTTATCTTTTAAAAACCATAGCTTTGGAATAGCTAAAATCAGCAGTGATGCAAGACTGGTATAAATGAGTCCGTTGATCCCTTGCTTTGAAATGATAAAGCCTAAGTGAGATGGTGGAATATCCATCAACAAAACCGCATATAAATACACCATTGGTGCGCCAATTAATAACCAATAAGCGGCGTCGGCATATAAAGCATAGATATCACGGCGTCTCGCATAGCCTAAAAATAGTGCTTCTAATCCAAAAAATAAATACACATGGGGACTATCCCATACCAGCATTAATCCTGTTGATGCCATCATTGCTGTTACAAATGCGTACCAAGGTCCTAATAAAACGGCAGCAATGACTGTCATCGTATTACCTAGTACAAATTGCACATTGGCAAAAAATTGAATTGGGAAACAATTGATCAGCAGTCCGACTACTCCCAAGATAATCGCGAATAAAAGGTGCTGTTGGTTAATGCGTGGTAACGTCAAAAAAATATCCTTATTATTCTTATTATCAAAAGATTCGTTGATATACGAGTACTTATCTCAAGAAATCGAATATATTTCAACGAAAACGATGACTTTTTTATTAGTAAATGCCTCGTTTTGTTTTAATTGATCGTCATTTAAGTCTCTTTGTGCGGTAATTTTGTTCGACCTTGGTCTAACTCGATGGAATGGGCAATCGAGGCTTTTATTTGTTTTTTTACTGTATAACTATGATTAGTAAGTGATTTAATAGCTTGCAACAGTAGCTTGTTCGTGAGATACGACTAAGGTCTTGATTGTAGACCCCCCCTAAGTTGCTAAATTAACAATGGCTTTACAAAAAATAACATAGGGGAGTCGCAATGAGTTTTGAAAATAACGAAAAGGCAGCGGGTTACTGGCGTGAGAATTTACGCTTGGTACTTAGCTTGCTTGCCATCTGGGCTGCAGTATCATTTGGCTGCGGTATCATATTAGTAGATGTACTTAACGAAATTACCTTCATGGGATTCAAACTGGGTTTCTGGTTTGCGCAGCAGGGTGCAATGTATGTATTCGTGGCGCTGATTTTTGTTTACGTAGCGAAAGCTAATGCGTTAGACAAAAAATACAATGTTCACGAAGACTAAGGGGCACTAAAAATGGATGTTCAAACACTAACATATATTATTGTCGGCGCGACTTTTACGCTGTACATCGGGATAGCTATTATGTCCCGAGCGGGTTCAACCAAAGAGTTTTATGTTGCAGGTGGTGGTGTTCACCCTGTTATGAACGGTATGGCAACCGCAGCGGACTGGATGTCAGCTGCATCGTTTATTTCATTGGCCGGTATTGTGTCTTTTACGGGTTATGATGGTTCAGTATATCTAATGGGCTGGACGGGGGGTTACGTTCTATTAGCCTTGTGTATGGCACCTTATTTACGCAAGTTTGGTAAATTTACCGTTCCAGACTTCATCGGTGATCGTTATTACTCTCAAACAGCTCGAACTGTTGCGGTTATTTGTGCCATTTTCATTTGCTTTACCTACATTGCAGGTCAAATGCGGGGGGTAGGCGTAGTGTTCTCTCGCTTCTTGGAAGTAGAGGTAGAAACCGGTGTGTATATCGGGATGGCGGTCGTATTCTTTTATGCTGTACTTGGCGGCATGAAAGGGATTACTTACACTCAGGTAGCGCAATATTGTGTGCTTATTTTTGCCTTCATGGTGCCCGCTATTTTTATCTCGGTAATGATGACAGGTCATATTTTTCCGCAGATTGGTTTTGGGGCCGAGTTAGTGGACGCTGCAGGTAATGGTACTGGGGTATATTTACTCGATAAACTTGATGGACTGTCTGCTGAACTGGGCTTCTCTCAATATACCGAAGGTTCTAAATCCATGATCGATGTGTTCTTTATTACTGGAGCATTGATGTTTGGTACAGCAGGCTTGCCGCATGTGATTGTACGTTTCTTTACGGTTCCTAGAGTAAAAGATGCACGTATCTCAGCGGGTTGGGCACTCGTGTTTATCGCGATTATGTATACTACTATTCCGGCATTATCGGCATTCTCACGCGTTAATATGATTGAAACCATTAATGGACCAGAATCTACCGGTGTACCTTATGAAACAGCACCTGAGTGGATTAAGAACTGGGAAAAAACCGGTTTAATCACGTGGGACGATAAGAACAACGATGGCAACATTTTCTACACCAATGGTGAAAAAAATGAGATGACCATTGACCGAGATATTATGGTTCTGGCAACGCCTGAAATCGCTAATCTTCCTGCATGGGTTATCGCATTAGTTGCCGCGGGTGGTTTAGCGGCAGCATTGTCAACATCAGCGGGTTTACTACTGGTGATTTCAACGTCTGTTTCGCACGATTTACTCAAGAAAAATCTAATGCCGGATATTTCGGATAAGAAAGAGTTAATGTATGCGCGAATAGCCGCTGCCTTAGGGGTTGTTATGGCGGGCTACTTTGGCATAAACCCACCAGGTTTTGTTGCGGCTGTAGTAGCTATTGCATTTGGTCTCGCCGCTGCGTCGTTATTCCCAGCCATTATCATGGGTATTTTCTCCAAAACCATGAATAAAGAAGGGGCTATTTCGGGTATGGTGATCGGGTTATTATTTACTGCGAGTTATATTGCTTACTTCAAGTTTATTAATCCGGCAGCCAATTCGTCCGAAAACTGGTTATTTGGTATCTCGCCAGAAGGTATTGGTATGGTCGGAATGATTGTTAACTTTTCGATAGCCTTTGCGGTCTGTAAAGTAACCGCTAAAATTCCTGACGAGATAGTGGCGATGGTGGAGTCAATCCGTTTCCCTAAAGGGTCTGGTGAAGCGCAAAATCACTAATCAGCTTTAATTATCACAGTTTACAAAGAGCGCTTAGGCGCTCTTTTTGTTGGTCTTAAGTCCTATAGCCGTTAAGTGAAATGCTTTGCTATAGTGAGACTGTTGACCCATGCACAATAGGGAAATGATTAATGGATGCCAGTGAATTACAACCCGTCGAACAGTTTTTAGCGCTCCATTCTCCTTTTGATACTCTCCCCAAAGAGATCATTCAATACTGCGCTAAAATGATTACCATTGGGTATTACACTAAGGCATCAGCATTTGTTGAGTTCGATAAAGACAATCCCAAATTATACCTTGTTCGTAGCGGTGCTTTTGAAGTGCGCGATCCCGAAGGTGTGTTGGTCGATCGAATAGGTGAAGGGGAGTGCTTTGGTTTTTCCACCTTATTATCGGGTGAGAAGGTAGTCAATAAAGTCGCGATCCTTGAAGACGGTTTAGTCTACCATGTACCGCAAACTGTGTTTGGCCAACTACGAGCTCAACATAGAGGATTTGATCAATTTTTTACCCGCGCTTTTGCTAAACGTTTACGCAATGAAGCTAAATTTACCACCAAAGACTTAACCACAACTAGTCGTATTACTTCCATCATGTCATCTAAGCCCATCATCATTGACGCTCATGCGAGTGTGATCGATGCTGCCAAACTGATGCGAGAACATCGAGTGTCATCAGTGTTAGTTATCGATAATCAAAAATTAACCGGTATTTTGACCGACAGAGATTTACGTAATCGGATTATTGCAGAAGGGTTAGATGTGAATACGCTGGTGAGTCAAGCCATGACAGTCAACCCGGTGACAACCCATGCCAATGCATTAGTGTTTGAGGCCATGCTCGCGATGAGTGAGCATAATATTCATCACTTACCGGTAGTTGATGGCAGCCTTGCAGTAGGCATTATCACCAGCACAGATATATTGCGTTCGCAAAGCTCACAGCCTCTGCTTTTGATCGGCGAGATAGGGCGACAAGGCAGCATAGAAAATCTTATTCAAGTCAGTAAGCAGATCCCGCTACTATTACAAAACTTAATTAGTGCCGATGCCAGAGCTGAAGAAATTGGTCGGGTGCTCACCTCGGTAACCGATGCATTAACTCGCCGGATCATCGAACTAAATCAACTACTTCTAGGTCAGGCTCCGATGGCTTTTTGCTGGTTGGCTTTTGGTTCACAAGGCCGCCAAGACCAGGTTGCCTGTTCTGATCAAGATAATGGCTTATTGTTGGCACACGAACCCGATGAGTTTGCAGCTGCCTATTTTGAAGCTTTAACAAAAGCGGTGTGTAAAGGCTTAGATCAATGTGGTTATATTTATTGCCCAGGTGACATTATGGCGCAAAACCCTAAATGGCGATTGTCATTGGTAAAATGGAAAGGGCTTTTTTCGCAATGGGTTAATACGCCAGAGCCAAAAGCCTTAATGCACGCGAGCATCTTTTTCGATATGCGCCCAGTATTTGGTCCTATAACCTTGTTTAGCGAATTACAAGATTCGGTGCTTGCTTCAACTCAAGATAACGATATTTTTTTGGCAGGGATGGCGGGTAATTCGCTGGCAGAATCGCCACCATTAGGCTTTTTTAGGAAATTTGTCCTTGAACGTGATGGCAGTGAAGTGAAAGGCATGGATTTAAAACATAAAGGCAGTGCGTTAATTAATGACATTGCCAGAGTGTATGCTTTAAGTGCCGGCATCAAGGAGGTTAATACTGCTAAACGTATTAGAGCGTTAATGGACGCTAATATTATTAATCGTAAAGATGCACTTAACTTGGCGGATGCCCATGAGTTTATCGCCCACATGCGCTTAGCAAATCAAGGTTACCAGGTGACTCACAATTTGCAGGTGAATAATTTTTTAAAACCACAACATCTTTCTTCATTAATGCGCCATCAGCTTCGAGATGCCTTTAAGGTGGTCCATGATGCTCAAACGGGGTTAAAGCTTAAATTTATGAGGAGTTTTTAATGGCCAATTTGTGGTGGATAAAAGCCATACTTTGGCGCAAAAAATTGACCACATTACCGCTACAATTGAAGACCTATATCGATGAGATTACTCCGGCATTGTCGCAATTATATCGAGATGCTCCCTTGATGGCGATTGATCTTGAAATGACAGGGCTTGATCCTGAGAACGACCAAGTGATCAGCATCGGTTTAGTGCCCATCGTTGATGGCCAAATTCCGCTTAATCGCGCCCAGCATATTATGATTGCCATTGATGGCAGCGTGGGGGCAAGTGCAACGGTGCATGGGATCGTCGACAATCAATTACACATGGCATTATCAATTGGAGAGGCGTTGAACTGGTTTCTTGCCCAGACTCAGGGGCATATTTTAGTCGCTCATCACGCCCCGTTAGATATTCATTTTATTCAAAATAAATTACAACGTTGTTTTGGGCAATCGATACCCATGGTGTATATCGATACCTTAGCTATCGAGCGAAAACGTTGTTTAATGCATCACCAAGTGCTCAAAGAAGGATCATTGCGTTTAGGTGCCAGCAGAGCGCGCTATGGGTTACCCGTCTATGCTGCTCATAATGCATTAATCGATGCATTATCGTGTGCGGAATTATTGTTGGCGCAAGTTGCGGCTATGGGGGATGTACAACGTTTATCGATAAGTGAAATCATCGAGATTGCCCGGTGATAGTGAAATAGCATCAATAAAAAAACCAGATAATAATCTGGTTTTTTTAAGCTATGCGATAAGGTTACTTTTCAGCTTTTTTGAAAAAATAATCCACTGCAGGTTGGATTAGTTCCAATGCGGTTTTATCACAGTCAGGTAGTTTAGCATCGCTAATGGTAATAGGGGTTGTTCTTTCTCCCCACTTTAGTAGCAAAGCTGCCGAGGTTAATCCGGCCCCAAACGCACATGACAAAATTGTTTGATTGGCTTCAATTCTCCCTTGAGACAACGCATCACAGATGGCAATCGGGATTGTAGCTGCTGAAGTATTACCGTAATCAGCAATGTTGATGAAAGCTTTTTCTTTAGGGATTTTCATCCGGCTCACTAAGGTATCAATGATTCGTTCATTGGCTTGGTGTGGTATGACAAAATCAACATCATTGATATCAATACCACATTTTTCCAAGACTTTATTACTGAGATTACCCATGCCATGAATAGCTCGTTTAAACACCTCTTGACCGTTAATGTGGATATAAAAGTCTAATGAGTCATTATCAAATCTGTCCATTTGGGTGCCAAAACTGGATTTTAAAATATCGCGACCTTCAGGATCGTTATTTAACTCATAACCTAATACACCACCGGGTTGATCACTGGCTTCAAGTACCACAGCACCAGCACCGTCACCAAAGAGCACCGCTGTTTCACGACGAGACCAATCTAGGTAAAAAGATAAACGTTCAGCGCCAATAATAAGAATTTTTTTACTTTGACCGCTTTTGATCATTGAACTGGCTAACCCAACGCCATACAAAAAACCACTGCAAGCAGCGTTAATGTCAAATGCACCACATGTAGCGCCAATATCGGCCTGTACCGTTGATGCAATATTGGGGATCAAAGTATCAGGACTGGCGGTAGCTAAAATAATTAAATCTAATTCACTGCCATCAATCCCAGCAGCAGCAAGAGCATGCTTAGCCGCAACAGATGCCATTTCAGAAGTATTAACGTGACTAATATTACGCTTACTGATCCCAGTGCGTGTTTTAATCCATTCATCCGTTGTGTCCATGAACGTGGCTAAATCTTTATTGGTTAATGTTGCGGGTGGAACAGACTTACCCCAACCGGTAATGTGTGCATAATGCATAAGAAATTCTCTCAATACGTTTCAATAGTTAATTAAAATTATTTACAATATCAATAGCTTGATATTAATTTTTTGATACTAAGTTGTTGATACTAAATGCTCATGGCTAAGATTTATTATTATTTTTATGACTTGATTTTTTGTTCTACCAGTTTCGTTATCAACGCTGAGGCATGCAAGATATGCTCACGCAATAAAATAGTTGCCTTCTCTATGTCTCGATCCTTACACAATTCGAGTAACACTCTATGCTCTCTTTCTGCAATAGGGATCCCGCCAGTAAACAACAACTGCAGACGAATATAGCGATCACAATTGGTGTTTAACCCGTTAACCACTTCCATTGTATGAGGGCGATTAGCGGCTTGATATAAACGAGTATGGAACCGAGTATTAAGCTCACTCCAACTGGCCACTGACTCTTTGAGTTTAAATGCCAATTCAAGTTGAGCGAGAACGACTTCAGCTTCACCAAGATCATCGTCAGTTAAGTTAGGAATGGCCTTAGCCAATAAATCTGATTCGATCATAGCGCGTAATTCAAATAATTCAGTGACTTGTTCAACAGATAAAAGAGTTGCTGTGGCTCCTTTATGCGGTTCGAAATTGATCAGGCCTTCAGCTTCTAATTGTACTAACGCTTCACGTACAGGAATGCGACTTACGTTTAATTGATCTGCAATCGCAGACTGCCTAAGGGGTTCCCCTCCTTGTATATCACCAGAAAGGATCCGTTCTCTGAGCACTTCAACAACAAGTTGCGTGCGGGTTTTATGAATAATAGGAGTTATATTGCTCATGTACTCTAATAGTTTATCACTAAATTCTTCGAGCAAGAGTAACGCTTAGGCGCCGTTTTATAAAGTGAAACCTCTGCAATTATGAAAATCAAGGCTATAAAAGTCGCTAAATAAACAAATTTACAAAAATATTCAGATTGACTAGCACCCAATTCATCTCAATGGGATAATCACAACAGTATAGAGTTTAAGGAGTGTTAGGTTGAATAAAGCAGTATTTCTCGATCGCGATGGCGTGATCAATAAAGACAATGGTTATGTTCATATTGTGGATGATTTTGAATATATCGATGGTGTGTTTGAGGCATGCTTAGCGTTAAAGCAAATGGGTTACCTATTAGTAGTCGTCACTAACCAATCTGGTATTGCTCGTGGTATGTACAGTGAAGACGATTTCCATCATTTAACTGAATGGATGGATTGGAACTTTGCCGATAAAGGTGTCGAACTTGATGGTATCTATTATTGCCCGCATCATCCAGAAAAAGGCCTAGGCGAATATAAGCAAGATTGTGATTGCCGAAAACCTAAGCCGGGTATGCTGGTAGATGCAGCGCAGTTTTTAAAAATAGATTTAAGCCAGTCTGTCATGGTAGGTGATAAAGCCGATGACATTCGGGCCGCAAGAGCGGCTGGCATTAAGACTGCCATTTTGGTTCGTTCAGGTAAAGTAGTAGACGAAGCCGGAGTTGAACTTGCCAGTGCCGTGGTTGACAGTATCGCTGACGTTCCGAGTCTGCTAAGTCAATTACTCGCAAAATAATAGAATCGCGAATTCAAAGCTATCATTTCAACTGTTCATATATAAGCTTTCACCCACTTATATATGAACAGAGATTTTCAGTGTAACCATTTACTTCGTTTTAGACTTTATCTTCCTTTATATACTAGTCAGCTTATTTTTGTTGCTAACAAACCCCTAAGCCAAATAAAGGTATGTCATCCATTAACGCGAAATCGTTGGTACTACTAAAAGTCGCTACGGAGTTAACATCAAATTAACGTCGTTTCAGTAATTTTTTGCTCTAAACAAGCTAAATTACCCACTTAAACCACCATAAGCCGCATAATAAGCCTTATATAGGTAAGAAAAATAAATTTAATGTTCGCTGTAGCGAGGCTTTTTTGGTTATAAAGTCAGCAAAAACATCAATAAATATGACTTTAAGTTTAAATAGTGTGCAGTTGGGTCGTAATAGTCATAAAAACCGTAGAAAGCCCTTGCGCTATAAAAAGTTTTCCCTATAATACACCCCACTGACACGGAACGCAGCGTCTTACGCTAGTTACCAGGTCCGCTCTTTAACAATTTATCAAGTAATCTGTGTGGACATTCACAGGTATTGAGTTATTCGAAATTATTTAAAACAGTTTACTGTTTTTGATAATCAAAAAATTTCAACTCAATGCAACGATGAGTGTTCATAGTAATATGTACAAACATTATTTAGATTCTTCCGAGT